>CBDVDO010000257.1:0-3102 GCA_965372765.1 uncultured Anaerolineales bacterium | reverse complement strand
GATTCCTCGTTGCTCTCCCTTCGATTTCACTCAGGACAGGCGGAATGACAAATGTGTAGGGGGCTGACTTTTTAGACAGCCCCGTCCTAACTTTAATAAAACTCCTCTAATCTGGCTGAAAATCTAATTTTTCTTTCATATCTTTCTTTTATATATCTCTTATTCATTTCATAGAGTGGAATTCTATAATTAATGAAGTGAATCCAATTTCCCGAGGGATTTGAAATTCTCTCAGGGACTTGAATATGGAGGAAATAAGATGAATTTAGATCACTATACAAACAGATCCCAGCAAGCTGTTTTAGGTGCTCAACGGCTGGCTGAGGAATTTAATCATCAGGAAGTTGAACCAATTCACCTCTTGTTTGCCCTGCTGGAAGAAAGCGAGGGTGTTGTACCTGCTGTTGTAACCAGGATTACGGGGGGAATCCAGGGTCTGCGCGAGGAACTGCGTAAGGATCTCTCCGATCGGCCGAAAGTATATGGCGGCAACATCAAGGTAGGGTTAAATAGAAAAACCAGTGATGTTTTGTCTGCCGGAGAGAGGTATGCAAAAGGAATGCAGGATGAATATGTTTCCACTGAACATCTTCTGTTGGGCTTGATTGAGAGTCCTGAAGGAGGCCGTTTAAAGAACTTTGGCTTAACCCTGGATGCTGTATTGGAAGCGCTGAAGGATGTCCGCGGTTCCCAACAGGTAACTTCCCAGACACCGGAGGATACCTACGAAGCCTTGAAAAAATATGGCCTGGACCTGACCGACTTAGCCCGGCGGGGAAAACTGGATCCTGTGATCGGACGGGATGAAGAAACCCGGAGGCTGATCCAAATCCTTTCCCGCAGGACAAAAAATAATCCTGCCCTGATTGGAGAGCCGGGAACCGGAAAAACAGCTATCGTGGAAGGACTTGCCCAGCGTATTGTCAACGGTGATGTCCCGGATGGGATAAAGAACAAAAAGCTCATTCAGCTTGATATGGGGGCTCTGGTTGCGGGCGCAAAATATCGGGGTGAGTTTGAAGAACGGTTAAAAGCAGTGTTAAATGAAATTACTTCCGCAGCGGGTGAGATTCTGCTGTTTGTGGATGAGATGCATACAGTGGTGGGAGCCGGCGCTGCGGAAGGGGCAATGGATGCCAGCAATATGCTCAAACCGATGCTTGCCCGGGGTGAGCTGCACTTGATAGGAGCCACCACGCTGAATGAATATCGGAAGTACATTGAAAAGGATGCCGCTTTGGAACGGCGCTTCCAGCCCCTATTGGTGGAAGAGCCCAGTGTGGAAGCAACGATCAGTATCTTGCGGGGACTAAAAGAACGCTATGAGATACACCACGGAGTGCGCATCACGGATCCCGCAACGATTGCCGCTGCAACCCTGTCCAACCGTTATATCGCGGACCGGCAGCTGCCTGACAAAGCAATCGATTTAATCGACGAAGCTGGAGCCAGGCTGAGAACGGAAATTGACTCCAAACCTCGCGCTCTGGATGTAGTTGACCGTCAGATTATGCAGTTGGAGATTGAACGGGAAGCGCTGAAAAAGGAAAAGGATAAATCTTCCAAAGAACGATTAAACGTTCTGAAGGAAGAGCTGGCCAACCTGAAAGAAGATCAAAAACAACTCCATACGCGCTGGATGATGGAAAAAGAGATCATCGGTGAGGTTCGACAGGTCAAAAAGGAGATAGACCAAACCCGGATTGAAATTGAAAAAGCTGAGCGAGAAGCAAATTTGGAGCTTGCCGCCCGGCTTCAGTATGGTACTTTGCGAGATCTGGAAGAGTTGCTAAGTGAAAAAGAAGGGCGCTTAAAAGAGGTTCAAGCAGATGGAGCCATGCTTAAAGAAGAAGTCGATGAGGAAGAAATTGCTGGCGTGATTTCCCGCTGGACAGGTATCCCAATTTCCCGGTTAATGGAAAGTGAAACCCAAAAACTAATTCAGATGGAGGAGCGTCTTCATGAATGGGTTGTGGGCCAGGATGCTGCTGTCCAGGTAGTGTCCAATGCTGTCCGCAGATCCCGGGCTGGAATGCAGGATCCCAACCGCCCGATTGGTTCCTTTATATTTATGGGACCTACCGGGGTTGGAAAAACCGAACTCGCCCGCGCTCTGGCAGAGTTCTTGTTCGACAATCAGGAAGCCATGGTGCGGATTGACATGAGTGAATACCAGGAAAAACATACCGTTTCCAGGCTGATTGGATCCCCTCCAGGTTATGTTGGTTATGGAGAAGGCGGTCAGCTTACTGAGGCGGTTCGGCGGCGGCAATACAGTGTGGTTTTGTTGGATGAGATTGAAAAGGCTCACAGTGAAGTATTAAATACACTGCTCCAGTTACTGGATGATGGCCGGCTGACGGATGGACAGGGCAGAACAGTGGATTTTAGAAACACGGTGATAATCATGACCAGCAACATTGGCAGTGAAGCTTGGACTGGGCAGACTGAGGACTGGAATGAGGAAGAAGCCAGGGAATACACACAAAAAGCACTCCGGGCTTCATTCCGCCCAGAATTCTGAAACAGGGTGGATGAAATTGTCAATTTCCACCCCCTTTCCCGGGAGCATATTCTGGAAATTGTCGGCATCCAATTGAAACGGGTTGAAAAACTTGTCCAGGCACAGGGGATTTCTCTTGAAGTCACTGAAAAAGCCCAGCGCTATCTTGCTGACCAGGGATTTGACCCCGATTACGGAGCCCGTCCATTAAAGCGGACCATTCAAAAACAGCTTCAGGATCCTCTGGCCCTGGCGATCCTGTCTGGTGAGTTTATTGTGGGTGATACCATCCGTGTGGATGCGGGGGAGAAGGGCTTAGAATTTTCTTCAGTGATGGTGGGTGAGATGGCCTGAGAATAATAAAGAAAAGGGACCGGATCCTATTAAATTAAGATATGTAATCCTCTACGTAAACTCTGTACTTGTTTTGCTTCCGTACTAAACAGGTTTCCCCTGGTGATCCAATTACATCAAGCACAACCAGCGGATTGATAAAATCTGGTGTCCGCAATCCAATGTACTCCCGGTAACTGGAATATTGCCATGCTTCCGGCTTTCTAACTAAACCTGCAGAACTTGGATTGAGATGAATATATCTA
>CBDVDO010000256.1:0-3129 GCA_965372765.1 uncultured Anaerolineales bacterium | reverse complement strand
CTCTCGAATCTTTCCTCGAGGTCTTTCTCGGAGAGCTCCACAACTGGAAGATCGGGTCCTTGTGGAGGTTCAAGGTCCTCCCCTTGAAGATAGCGGACGATAGAGGTGGCTACTTTATGTCCGCTGGCAATAGACTCGATCACAAATGCAGTACCAGAAACGCTGTCTCCTGCTGCAAACACACCTTCTTTGGTAGCAGCCAATGTATTAGGATTAATGGCAATGGTCTGGGCTTTGGTTATGCCAACCCCGGCATCATCGGGGATAAAGGCCAAACCTGCCCGCTGGCCAACGGAGAAGATCACTGTATCACAGGGGATTTCATGGGTGGAATTGGGAACTTTTTCTAGATGAAGCCCGCCGCTGTCATCAAAGCTGAAACTGGATACGTTCATCAGTTCCATACCCCGAACCCGACCATCTCCGGTGTCCAGGATGCGCTCAAACGAGCGTCCTGCGTGAACATGAACGCCTTCCTGCTCCGCTGCTTCAATCTCCCAGGCATGAGCTGGCATCTCGGAGTAGCTTTCCAGGCAGGCCAGATGGACTTCTTTGCCTAAACGAATGGCAGTACGGGCACAGTCGATGGCGACATTACCGCCTCCCAGGACAAGAATGCGGTCACCCAGAGGGGGAGCATCGGTCTCTTTACCGTTCTGATATTTCCCCAGGCGGACATCTCTCAAGAACCGGGTATTGATGATAACTCCCTCAAAATTTGATCCGGGGATTGGGAGCCTGATTCCTTCATGGGCTCCGACTGCAATTAGGACTGCCTTAAAGCCTTTCTCAAATAATTCATCAAGATCATCTATTTGGTGATTGAGTTTAAGGTCAACTCCCAGGTCTACGATGTCCTGCACTTCCCTCTCAATGATTTCAGTTGGCAAGCGGTATTCCGGTACACCAAGCCTGAGCATGCCGCCTGCAACTGGCATTGCTTCAAAAACAGTTACTGGGAATCCATTCTGGACCAGGTCTTGGGCTGCAGTTAATCCACAGGGCCCAGCACCAATAATTGCGACACGTTCATTGGGGTAAAGAATCTCTGCTGGTTCAACAGCTGGTCTGGGCTGATCATAAATCTTGTCGGTGATAAATCGTTTTAGAGCCCGGATATTGATTGGTTCATCAAATTTTCCCCGGTTGCAGACAGTTTCACAGCGATGATTACAGATTCGACCGCATATACCTGGAAAAGGGTTGTCCATTTTGATAACCCGGAAGGCATCTTCCCAGCGACCATCACCTATGAGGGCAATATATCCTTGCGCTCTCTGGCTGGCAGGACAGGCGTCCCTGCAGGGGGCAATGCCTGCCTTAGTGATTGCGTACGCATTGGGAACGGCTTGGGGATACTGTTTATAAACCGCGTGACGCTCTATCAGATATTCGTTAAACAAATCCGGAACGACCACCGGGCAAACATCTACACAATCATTGCAAGCTACGCATTCATCAAAATCGATGTAGCGGGGTTCGGTGTGGATCCTGGCAGAAAAATTTCCAGCCTGGCCGGTGAGGTCAACGACTTCCGAGCTGGTAAGAATTTCAATATTGGGGTGGCGTCCTACCTCCACAAGCTTTGGAGAGATGGTGCACATGGCGCAATCATTTGTGGGGAAGGTTTTATCCAGCTGCGCCATTTTTCCCCCGATGGCGGTTTCTTTTTCAACCAGATAGACTTTATATCCCTGCTCTGCCAAATCCAGAGAAGCCTGCATTCCTGCGATACCCCCTCCTACGATCATCACGGCTCCAACAGGATTACCAGACTGAGGCGGCCGAGACGTTGAAGTCGACATTATGCTTTCTCTCCCTTCTACACCAGTATAAGTTACTAACAGGTCAGGCGATGATGGCATCGTTGGTTAGTAAAACAACTAACAAAGTCCTTCAGATATGCAATTTGTCTGGCTTGAGCAGGAGCATATTCAAGGTTGGAGATCATCAACCAGCCAGTTAATGGATGTGATTTTATGACACATCCGCCCAAGCTCAAGGATTGAGGAACGGTTACACTAAAAAAAGATTGTAATTCTCTGAACCTTTAAGTCCAAATAACAGTTCAGTATTACATTTCTTGGTAAAAAAAGGTTTTACTAGCTGTTTTTCTCTGATAGCTAATTTTAACGTGGTGTGAATCGCTTGTCAATCAGGTGATTGATCCCTCCTGAGTACAAAAGGGTTGATTTCAGGAGGAAAGTACCCTTTTCAGCCATGTTTTTCCCGATTGAGCTACTTCGCCAGAACTCCTGCTGTTTTTGGTTTCATCAACCACTGCTCGTGCCGCATCATCGCCTTGACGGGGCATAGGGAAAAACAGTTCAGATTGGTAAGCCTAGGTCGAATGAATGGCATCCACTAACTTACTGACCCCAGCCAGGATTTTTTCCCGGCTTTCATCATCCAGCAGGCCTTTGATTTCGATGACGTCAACCAGGTGAAAGGAACTTTCTTCCAGCTTGGGTTTCAATTGCTTGCTGGCCATGCCGCCCCAGCCAAAATTTGAGAGAAGCAGCATAGGTTTTTCGTAGGCGACTTTATGCAGTATTTCGTCAATGATGTATGCCATTAGTGGGAAAATGCCAGCTTCATAAGTCGCGGTGGCTAGTATGACAGCTTCGCTATCGGGAATTTGGCCCAGAATGTCAACCAGATCGTCGCGATGTTCATCGGTGATCCGTAAAATTTCAGGATTAAAGCCGCGCTTTTCCAAATCGTCAATGACGACTTGGATTGATTTTTCGATAAAGCCATACATGGACGAGTAAACGACAACGACCTTTCCTTTGACAGGAGTTCCATTAGCCCAGTTGGTGTAAGCATCCATGATTTGGGCCGGATTCTTGCGCCAGAGCAAGCCATGCGCTGGAAGAATCATCTTGGGAGAGGCAGACTCGCCTTCGAGTTTGAGCAAGTTTTTATTGACATAGGATTTGTAGTGTCCAATAACAGAGGCGAAATATTCGCGCGCCAGATGCAGGAATTCATGCAAGTCATCGCCGTCATCGTCAAAAATACCTTCGGGGATACCGTAACTGCCAAATATATCACCGCCAAATAAGAATCCGTCTTCAGGGATATAGGTAATCATGCATTCAGGCCAGTGAAGCCAGGGCATTTGTC
>CBDVDO010000255.1:0-3136 GCA_965372765.1 uncultured Anaerolineales bacterium | reverse complement strand
TCCAAACCTCATTTTGCCAGCCTGGTTTTTGCCGGCATGCTGTTTGGTCTTTATGAAGCCTACCTGACCAAGGTCCTCTGGGCTCCCCCCTGGGGAGAAGCCTTGATCGTTGGCGGTGTAGCTCCCATCGAAACCATAGTATTGGTATTCTGGTGGCATGCCTGGTTCTCATTCATCATCCCCCTGCTGGTAGCTGAGAAACTGCTCACCAAATCCACAGATCTCGCGCTCAGCTTCCCGGGTAAAATCGGGGAGTTCCTCAACAGCTGGTGGGGACTGGCCTCGGTGATGATTTTTGGCGGCCTATTTCAGAGCATCAACTCCCCATCTGTGGGTCAGTCATTGCTCTCCGGTATTTCCACCACAGCGGTGCTGGTTGGATTGATATTGATCTGGAAACGGGTCACTAAAGGCAAAACCTACACCATGAAAGAACTTCTTCCTACTCAGAAACAGTTCAAATGGCTTTTAGTGCCCACCGGAATTATGTACCTGGCGATGAGCATCCTTATCCGCCCTGAGGCTTTTCCCGGCCTGGGAGGACACTTGATCATCTGGATCCTGTATGGGGCAAGTTTCTATTTACTCTCCCGCAGCCGGCAAGCAGCCGTAATTGATCCGGAACCAGAAGTATCCAGTTTGCCCACATGGGAAAACAAACGCTGGCTGCTGCTGGTAGCGATTTTCCCTCTGGCGACGACAGCCGGAGAACTCCTCCTGGCACCAATTTCACACCCCTTGGCATTGATCTTCTGGTTTGGGGGGATCATCTTTGGCCTGATCATGTTCATCAAAGCTCTCAAGCTCACCTTCCCAAAACAAAAGGAAGCCAAGCATGCCTAAAACAACTAATATTCTGAGTGCAATTACCTGTCTGGTATTACTAACGACGGCCTGCGGTTCAGCGGCTGATATCCCAGCAACGGAAATATTTACCCCCCAGGTGATAGAAATTAATCCAGAAGAAGTGCTGCCAAAAGGAAATCGGCGGCTGGAAATTGACATCACGGATGCAGAAAATGGAGACTACGATCAATCGATTGCTCTGGTAAAAGAAGTTGGTGCGGAATCAGTGAGTTTATCGGTATTCTGGGATGAAATTGAAACCTCACCCGGGGTCTTTGCCCCTGACCCCAACTGGCTGGAAGTTGCCAATCTCTACTATCCCGGACAGGATTTTCAGGTATCCCTGGTTATCTCCGTGCTGGATACTACAGAGATCAGGCTGCCGGCTGACCTGGTAGAAAAATCCTTTGCGGATCCCGAGGTCGTCAGCCGATTCAAGGCATTGCTGGATTACATCAAGAGCCAGATTCCGGATCTGAAGCTGACTTCTCTGGCCATCGGCAATGAAATTGACGGCGTGCTGGGAAATGATTCAGGAGCATGGGAGCAGTACGGGGCATTTTTTACCCCAGCATCAGAATACGCCCGGGGTTTATGGCCGGAGGTTCCCGTGGGCACCAAGATTATGTTTGAGGGATTGACCGGGTCAACCTCCGAATACGCTCGGACACTCAATCAGAGTGCAGACGTGGTGATGGTCACTTATTATCCTCTGCAGGGAAATTTTACTGTGAAGGATCCCGAGGTAATTCTGGAAGACTTTACTCTGGTCACTGAAGTGTATCCTGATAAAGAGATTCATTTCGCAGAGATCGGTTACCCTACTAGCGAAATTAACAACAGCAGTCCTGAAAAACAGGCTGCGTTTATCCATAATATGTTTTTGGCCTGGGATGAGCATGCTTCTCAGATAACCGTTTTATCCTACTCCTGGTTGACAGATCTTCCTCAAACGTCAGTTAAGGAATATGAAACTTATTACGGTCTCACTGACCCTGCCTTCGGGGAATTTTTGCGCACCCTGGGATTGCGCACTTATCCCGGGAGTGGCGAAGATAAAATTGGATTTCAGGTTTTTCAAGCGGAAGCAAAAGCCCGCGGATGGTGATTATTTGATGGGGAAAAACTTTCCCGGTTTACATATAGAAACTGGGGAAGATTATTGACGTTTAATATAGCCTGTCATTGCGAGCGACCCTGAGCGGACACGAAGTGGTAGTCGAAGGGAAACGCGACAATCTCCTGATATATGAGGAGATTGCTTTGCTAAGCTTCCAAAGACATCAATAACTATGAACAAAAAAACAATTCTAAATCTCCTCAACCGCTTGCTCTTTGTTCTGTTCTCTACCATTGTAATGGTATTTTTCTCAGAAAAAACCTTCTGGTATGTTCAGGGCTATGCCATTGCGGAATTGATTCTCTTTTATGCAGTTCCGGTTGTTGTGTGTTTATGGACAATAGATGTCTTCCAGATCCAGCGGTTTTCCGGCGTTATCCTGGTTGGGGCGCTATTTGGGTTCCTGGTTGAAGGAGTGTTAACTCCTGTAATCTATGAGGCGGGTTTGCTGGATCCAGTCATGCCGGCTTATTTTATTGGGTGGCATGGCTTATTAAGTCTCGTCCTGGGGTGGTATTTAATCCGGAAATGGTTAATTGAAGAAAAATGGAAGAGCTTGTTATTAAGCGGGGTTCTTTTTGGGTTATTCTGGGGTTTGTGGTCTCTTCCTTACCGACTCCCGGAAAGTGTCCAGGATTTTACAGCCCTGGTTAACCAGGGAGAAAACTTTATACCCGGTGCCTGGCCAGTCCCTGATTATGCCTTCTACACAGTGGTCTTTACCGGGATGTTGATGGCTGGGCACTGGTTGTTAGGTCGGGGGCTCTGGCAGGAAAGTTTCAAGATGAATAAGTGGGAAATTGGAATAATTTTTTTCATAACAGTAGGGCTATTTTGGATTCAGGTTTTTCCGATCATGCCGCAGGCGATCCTGAAATTAGCAGTATTAATAGCTTTGGTGCTTGTTCCCCTCTGGATCCAGAAAAAACAGGGACAAAGAGAGGTGATTATTCTGAATGAGCTTGAGGGTTCAATCCGTTTTTCCCAAACTCTACCCCTGTTAATAATCCCCTTCGTGGCCAGTTTTATTTACGCACTTGCCGAGGTCTTCCCACCATCGGACGGTTTCCTGGAGACAATCTTCATCTCGTTTTCAACCCTGCAAGGCCTAATTGGGGCAAGCTTTTTTATCTGGGCCTGGGTAGATTCAGTGCGGAGATCCGCTTAGGT
>CBDVDO010000254.1:0-3142 GCA_965372765.1 uncultured Anaerolineales bacterium | reverse complement strand
TCTATTATACTATACGAAATGGCTGCCAGGGGAAAATCAGTTTTTACCTTCCCCTTTATCAACGATTACCCAGACAAAATGATCTTCTTGGTGAATTTTAATGTCAGCGGGAAAGGATGAGAACAAGTCCTGGATTTCTTGCCCGTTTAGAAAATGACTGCGCATAAATGCCAGTTTTTCTGCCAGGGCAATCAGTTTTACTGATCGGTTGTGAATATCAGGTTCTTCTATAACGATCTTTCCTCCAGGCTTGATCACTCTCCATAATTCCCGGGCAGTTTTAGATTGGTCATAAACATGATGCATGGCGTCAACCATAATAATCCGATCAAATGACTCATCCGGAAATGGCAGTATTTCAGAAAGTGAATTTACTGGATATAAACCATTTTTTGATTGAGATTTGGCAAGCATTTGTAATGACGAATCAGCGATGACAATTTGATCTACCTGGTCAGAAAAGAATTGGGAAACTCTTCCAGTCCCCCCACCTACATCAAGCATTCTTTCAGCAGAGGTGATATCTACGAGTTCGACTAATCTTTCAGGAAGTTTTGCTTTAATAACACGTTCATATATCGGGGCAAGAATATTAAAGTGATCAAACATTATTTATCTCCATACTACTGGTAAAGTTTTGCTATCCGGAGAGGCTCTGCCGGAGATTTGATTAACAAAACTATTATAGTAGATTTGTTGACGACTGGGGACCTCTGGCTTATAATTTTTTTTGCACCGATTATATCGGGGAAGTGCTGGAATTGGCAGACAGGCATGACTTAGGATCATGTGCCTTTAGAGGCGTGTGGGTTCGACCCCCACCTTCCCCATATCAGCAGACAAGGCGAAGATGTGGGGCCTGGTGGATTATGGCCCTTTTCTAATGCCACAACAATAGGCGAGGATTAAATTGAAAATTGAACAGAGTTATCTAGAAGAACATCAGCTGGAAGTTATTGTAGAAGCAGACCAGGAGACTTTTGAAAAAGCAAAACACCTGGCGGCAAAAGAGCTGGCAAAAGGAAAAAAGATTCCTGGCTATCGCCCAGGTAAAGCGCCTTATCAACTGATAGTAAATCACTTTGGCGAGGGTGCAATAATCGATCAAGCTCTCGAGCATTTTTTGGATGATATTTATCCGAAAATACTTGATGAAGTTGAACAGGAACCGTATGGCCCTGGTCAGGTAAAAGAGATTAAGAGCCTTGAACCTCCAACTTTCATCTTTAATATCCCACTGCAGCCTGAAGTTACCCTGGGAAATTATCGAGAGATTCGGATAGCATATGAACAAAGCGATGTTTCAAGCGATGATGTGGATGAAGTGATTGAGCGGATGCTCTCTCAACAGGCGTCAGTTGAAACCGTAGAACATCCGGCTGAAGAAAGTAATCTGGTGGATACTTCCCTGGATTGTTATCCAACAGAAAGCGACCCTGAAGACGCGGACAGATTCCTGCTGAAGAATCAACCCTTGCCGGTGATGATTAAAACAAAAGACGAAGATGACTCAAAAGAATGGCCTTTCCCGGGTTTCTCACGTCAACTGCTGGGTGTTTCTGCAGGTGATTCCCTGGAATTGACCCACGAATTTCCAGATGAAGAAACAGTCGATGAGGATTACAGGGGGAAAGAAGTCCTTTATTCGGTCTCAGTTGAAGGTATTCGCGAACGTGTTCTCCCGGAGATGGATGATGAGTTTGTGAAGACAATCAGCGAGCTGGAGACGGTAGCAGAACTTAAAGACCAAATTCAGGAGGAATTAAACACACAGCGGGAAACGGAAGAAGAAAATACCTATATCAATCAGATTCTAGAGGCTATCCTGGAGAAAGCCGAGGTGAAATTCCCCCCTCAAATGCTTGACAGTGAAATTGATGGCGAAGTTCATGAATTGGAAGCCAGACTTAAATCCCAGGGAATGGATTTGGAGATGTATCTTGGCATTCAAGACATGGAAGAAGAAGGGCTTCGGGAACAGATTAAACCCAATGCGGAAAAGAGGATCATTCAAGGATTGTTGATTGGCAAGATCTCTGAAGCAGAAGATTTGGATATTAATCCCGAGGAAATAACCGGAGAATTTCAATCAGTGCTAGATAATCATTTTGGTGATGACGAATCAAGCCGTACAGAATATATGAACAGCGGCGAATCCATTGCACTGTTGAATCGAATCAGCTCACAAATTGTTACCAGAAAAACTCTGGATTTCCTGATCGCGATTGCTAAAGGTGAGGATATTTCTGAGTTTCTGAAACCGGAAGAAGAAGAAATAGAAAAAGAAAAAGGATCGATTGAATCCACGGATGAAGAAATTGTGGAACTGCCCTCAGAAAAACCTGATGAGAAGGTTATAAGTGAAGAAGAAGCAGAACTAGATACAGAAATCGATAAAGATAAAGAAAAGCAGGATTAAAGGTCTTGCCTGATTTTAAAGGAGGCATCATGTATACGGTAGAACCCCAAGCGCTCATTCCGATGGTGATAGAAAAGTCTGGACAGATGGAAAGAGCGTACGATATATATTCGCTGCTGCTAAAGAATAGAATTATTTTTGTTGGAACCCCGATCACCGACCAGACTGCCAACCTGATCGTTGCTCAATTGCTTTATCTTAGCAACGAGGACTCAGAATCACCCATTCAGATGTACATTAATTCGCCCGGTGGTCAGATTTATGCTGGATTGGCTATTTATGACACCATGCAGATGATAACCAATCCGATCAATACTGTAGCAGTTGGTGTGACTGCTTCCTTCGGCACAGTGCTGTTGACTGCAGGAACAACAGGTCAGCGTTTTGCCCTGCCCCATGCGACTATCCATCTGCACCAACCTCTTGGTGGAGTCCAGGGTCAGGCCACAGATATTGAAATCCAGGCCAATGAGATCATGAGATTGAGGAAAAAGCTCAACGAAATTTTGGCTAACCATACCGGTCAGGCAGAAGAGAAAATTAAAAATGAGACTGAACGCGATTATTGGTTAACCGCCCAGGAAGCTGTGAAGTATGGCCTTGTGGATAAAGTGCTTGAACCGAGCAAAGATTCGATATTGGCAGGAACAAAAAAAGACAAGAAAGATGATAAAGAAGAATCTTCAGCGGAATAAGAAGGAAAACTCATAGCCCGGTTTTATA
>CBDVDO010000253.1:0-3161 GCA_965372765.1 uncultured Anaerolineales bacterium | reverse complement strand
CAGGGCTGGAAGAAATTATTCCTGTTCTTTATGGGGGATCAGTTAAGCCTGCTAACGCGAAGGAATATTTTATGCAGCCTGACATTGATGGGGCACTGGTCGGCGGCGCAAGTCTAAAAGCGGATGCTTTTATCCAAATAACTGAAGCCGCTGCCTGATTCATCTTAATTCAAATCACTGAAAACAAAAGAAGGCTCCCAGTTTTTTTTGGGAGCCTTTGCTAATTAATTTGACGTGTTCAACAGATTTATCCCGTTCCAAACTGCCGGTCACCCGCATCACCCAGCCCAGGGACGATATAACCATGCTGATTTAGTTTTTTATCAATCACTGCCAGGTGTAGAGGAACATCGGGATGGGATTCTTGCATTGCCTGCACACCCTCCGGGGCGGCCAGGATACCCACAAATTTTATTCGCTGCACGCCCCACTCTTTGAGAATATCCACGGTGGCTACAGCGGATCCACCGGTAGCGAGCATTGGATCCAGTACAAGACAGACTGAAACTGTAGGTTCTAGAGGCAATTTATTATAGTATTGAACAGGCTGCAGAGTTTGTTCATCCCGGTAGAGACCGATATGCCATACTTCAGCGGATGGCATTAACCCCCAGATACCCTCAACCATGCCCAATCCAGCTCTGAGTATGGGGACAAGTCCGATCGGTTGTTTGAGTTCAACACCAGCAGCTTCTCCCAGTGGGGTTTCAACTGCCTTGGAGGCAACCTCTAAATCAACGGTAGCTTCATAAGCCAGCAGGGCGGAAATCTCGCGGATTAATTCCCGGAATTTCTTCGGGTCGGTGGATTTATCACGCAATCTGGTTAATTTGTGGGCAACTAGCGGGTGACTGGACTCAAATATTGTGGTCATTTTTGTCTCCATGGATTGTCCGCTTATCAAGGATGAATCTCTTGGGGTGATCTCACTTTTGGCTGATTATATCCTGTAGTCCTGAATTTGGACACTTTCCTACGCAATTAGGTCTGACTTCGGTATAATCTTAGGCATGAATGATACACAACCAGATCGGATGGTAGATTCAGATCCAAAACCCGGGGACCAGCAGGATTACGCACTGCGTCCGCAAACCCTCGCTGGCATGATTGGCCAGGATAAGATCCGGGAGAATCTTGAGATTTTGATCTCTGCTGCAAAGCACAGAGAGGAGGCTCTTGATCATGTCCTCTTTTATGGACCTCCTGGATTGGGGAAAACCACCCTGGCACACATCCTGGCAAATGAAATGGGTGTTAATATCAAAATTACTTCAGGTCCTGCGGTGGAAAGGGCAGGGGATTTGGCGGCGATTTTAACCAACCTGAACGATGGAGACATCCTGTTTATTGATGAAATTCACCGCCTGGGCAGGGCTGTTGAAGAAATTCTCTATCCGGCAATGGAAGATTATTCACTGGACATTATTATTGGGAAAGGTCCTTCGGCCAGGTCTGTCCGCTTAAAACTGCCGCGCTTCACCATTGTTGGCGCGACCACACGCCTGGCATTAGTCACAGCGCCGCTCAGGGCCAGGTTTGGAGCTGTCTACCGGCTGGATTACTATACATCCGATGCAATCAACGAGATTGTCCGCCAGGCTTCTAAACGGCTGGATGTTCCTTCAGATGAGAAGGGAATAACTGAGATCGCCTCACGGTCTCGAGGAACACCCCGGGTAGCTCTCCGGCTGCTGAGAAGAGTGAGAGATTATGCGCAGGTTAGGGGAGAGGGAGTCATTACCCCGGATATATCTAAGAAAGCCCTCATTTTATTAAGTATTGATGAGCAAGGGCTGGACACGATGGATCGTCGGGTCCTGCAAGCGATTGTGGTCACGTACCAGGGCGGCCCGGTTGGTCTAAAAACTATTGCTGCATCTATCAGGGAAGACCCCGATACCATTATGGATGTTGTTGAACCATATTTACTCCAACTGGGGTTTATCCAGCGGACTTCCCAGGGCAGAGTAGCAACCCAACAGGCGTATATTCATTTAGGGTTGGAACCTCCTGCAGACACAGTACAACCCAGATTGATCAAATAGGAAAACCCCATGGATTTTGTGAATCTTGTCCGGATGATGCCAATCATCGTGTTAGGTTTATTGATTACCGCAGGTGTTATTTACATCATCGCCCAGTTATTTATTCCTCAGGGAAAGACACTCAGTGATATTATTCCCAAATGGGACAATGTTTCTTTAAACACTCCTATTAAGGTATCCATATTTTTAGCCATTCTGGTTTCACTGCTCATCGAATTCCTATCAGATAATTGATAATTTCGATGAGTGAAATACCCTTGAAAACCTCCGATTTTAAGTACCATTTGCCGAAAGAATTTATTGCCCAGAAACCGGTTCACCCCCGGGATTCTTCGCGTTTATTGATTTACAATCGGGGATCTGGTGAAGTAAGCCACAAACATTTTGTTGATCTTGTTGAGACATTTAATTCAAATGATTTGCTGGTTCTAAACCACACCAGAGTAATTCAAGCCCGCTTGTTTGGCAAGAAAATCCTCACCGGGGGAAAGGTTGAGGTGCTGCTTTTAAGGGAGATGGGAGAAGGGCGCTGGCAGGCAATGGTAGGCGGGAAGGGTTTGATTCCTGGTATCCGGATCAAGATTAATGGAGGTCCTGAGGCAGCAGTCAAGGAGGATCTGGGAGGGCCGCTGCGTCTGATCGAGTTCCAGGAGCCAATTCAACACTATCTAAATCGAATTGGAAACGTTCCACTTCCGCCCTATATTCATGAATCACTAAAAGAACCCGAACGCTATCAAACGATTTATGCCAGGCAAACCGGGTCAGCTGCTGCGCCCACTGCAGGTTTGCATTTTACGGCGGAACTGCTCCAAACGATTCGGGAGCGGGGAGTGAGGATTGCTGAAGTCACACTTCATATTGGATTGGATACTTTTGCGCCAGTAAATGAAGAGAATCCCAGGGATCACATTATTCACCGGGAATGGTGCCAGCTCCCGGAAGGTACTGCTGCGGAGATTAATAGCACTCGAGAAAAGAAGGGCAGAATCATTGCGGTGGGGACAACCTCGGTGAGAACTCTTGAGACCGCGGCTCACGCGTCCGCAAACCCGGACATTATTGAACCTTATGAAGGAGAAACAGGGTTGTTTATTTTACCCGGTTATAAATTTC
>CBDVDO010000252.1:0-3170 GCA_965372765.1 uncultured Anaerolineales bacterium | reverse complement strand
GAGTTCTGCACTCATGTCATCCTGGGACACAGTGAAAGAAGAGCCATCTATGGTGAGACTGATGATTTGATCAACCTTAAAGTGAAAGCAGCGCTGAATGCGGGCATGATCCCCGTGCTCTGCGTAGGCGAACAGCTGGAGGAGAGAGAAGGCGGGCAGGCGGAAAGAGTGATTGCTGGTCAGCTGCAGGGGGCGTTAGCGGGAATTCATTTACCTGATCCTGCCCTGATGGTGATTGCTTATGAGCCAGTCTGGGCGATCGGCAACGGACGTTCGGCTTCAGCCGATGACACCGCAGATCTGATTGGAGGGGTCATCAGACCAACTTTATCCGGATTGTGGGGGGAAAAAGTTTCTCAAAAGACAAGGATACTTTATGGGGGATCTGTAAACCCGGAGAATGCGCGCGGATTTTTCAGGCTGTCGGAAATAGACGGGGCGCTGGTGGGCGGGGCAAGCCTTTCAGTGGATAAATTTTTGGGGATTATCGAACAAGCTACCTAGGGGCAAAAACCTCAGAGCAGTAATTTTTTGAGTGTTGTGGATTTCATCAGGATTTCTGCAGGACAATTGTCCATCCTTCTTTCCCCTGACAACTTATTGTTATTCTGGATGGTAAAATCCAGAATGAATGGCTTTTTAAATTAAATAATTTAATGAAAGCCGATTTGTCATATTTAATATGCAGACCAACTCAACTGGAGAGCAAATCCATGGACACAAATTTCCAAACCAATTTAAAAAAATATGCTAATCTGGCTGTAAATGTAGGATTGAATCTGCAGCCCGGTCAGAAACTGATTTTACAAGCCATTAAGTACGGCGGTGTACCTATCCAGACTGCCCCCCTGGTCCGGGAAATTGTAACCAGTGCTTACCAGGCAGGCGCCCCATTAGTGGATGTGCTCTGGCGGGATGATGATCTAAACTTGATCCGGTTTAAACACGCTCCCAGGGATTCCTTTGAGGAATTTCCCGCCTGGCAGTCAAACGGCATATTGGAAGTGATCGAAAATGGGGGCGCTATGCTTTCCATTTCAGCTTTTGATCCTGACTTGATGGCAGGACAGGACCCCGACTTGCTCAACCAGCAGCAAACAGCTATCCGGAAATACTCGAAACCGATCAGCACTCACATCGGAAAAAATACCATGAATTGGACAGTTTTATCCATTCCGATAGCCGGTTGGGCCAGGAAAGTATTTCCAGATCTACCGGCAGGGGAACAGGAAACTGCCTTATGGGATGCCTTGTTTAAAATTTGCAGGGTTTATGAAGAAGATCCCATTGCTGCCTGGCAAGCTCATCTCATCCAATTGGGTAAGCGGAGTGAATACCTCAATCAGAAAGCTTATCAGGGACTGCATTACACAGCCCCGGGAACTGATCTTCGGATTGGTTTGCCGAAAGGCCATGTTTGGAGATCTGCTGGATTTAAAACACAAAGCGGCATTCCATTTACTGCTAACATACCCACAGAAGAAGTTTTCACCCTGCCTGATCGGCGTCTCACGGAAGGCACTGTAAGTTCCTCCCGCCCTCTGGCATATTCAGGAAACGTTATAAACAACTTCAGTCTGACTTTTAAGGAAGGGAAAGTGGTCGATTTTTCTGCGGAACAGGGAGAAGGTGTACTGGAAAATCTGTTGAAGGTTGACCCAACTGCCAGCATGTTAGGGGAGGTCGCTTTGGTTCCCAACAGCTCTCCGATTTCTCAATCCGGCCTGCTGTTCTATAATACTCTGCTGGATGAAAATGCCTCCTGCCATCTTGCCCTGGGACGCGCATACCAGTTCAGCATTGAGGGAGGCGAAAAGCTGTCAACCGAGGAGTTTAATGCCCGGGGAGGCAATATTAGCCTTATTCATGAGGACTTTATGATTGGCTCCGGAGAGATGAATATTGATGGATTACTCCCGGATGGAAATACGGAGCCCGTGATGCGGGATGGCGAGTGGGCTTTTAATCTTTGAACGTGTTAGCAAAAATGTGTGATTTAACAACCTACAGATCGCGGGCTAGCAACTTTATTTGTTGGAAGTTGAAGTGATATCAACCTAAAAAAAGACTATCTTTTTCCAGCTTGTCGGTTAATTTTAGCATCCGTAACCCTGATTTATTATGACCCAACTATCAGTTTCTGAAATTGCCAGGGGAATTTTTCTAACCCAATTGCGTGCTGTCCAGGCTCACCTGGATGGTTGCATTGAAGGAAATGATCCCATTCACCTGCATGATTTGCGGGTGGCGAACCGGCGGGCACGCGCTGCGTTGATTGAATTCAAATCCCTCTTCCCCCAAGCTATCCTGGCGGAGTATCAGGAGTCTTTTCGCTGGATTCAGCAGTTTACGGGGGAGGTCAGAGATCTTGATGTAGGATTGCAGCATTTTCCCATCTATCAAGGGCAAATTCCAAAAACCTGGCGGACCCATCTTGAGCCATTGCGAACACTACTGAAGAATAAACGCGAGGTTGCCCAGAGAGAGTTGGTGAAAAATTTGTGCTCAGATCGATTGGCAAAAACATTAAGCAGCTGGTCTGAGCTGCTGGAAAGTAATTTATTGGAGGGTTTTACTCTCTCCCTGGAACCCGCCAAGGAATACGGCTGCCGCAGGATTATCAAACGCTACCAGCGAGTGCGTATAAAAGGGGGAAAACTGACCAAGAAAACACCCGCAGAGGCTTTTCATAACTATCGGATTACGATAAAGAAACTGCGCTACTTGATGGAGTTCTTCCGCCCTGTAGTTGAAAATGAAGATTTCTCCACCCTGCGAACCGGGTTAAAAACTGTTCAGGATGCATTCGGAGCGTTTCAGGATGCCGAAGTGCAGGCGACAAATCTTCGTTCACTGACAGGGGAACTTCATCAGTTGGGTGTATCAACGGACTCTATGCTGGCGCTCGGACAGCTGTTGGGAATCCTCGAGAAAAAGCAGCGGAAGAGTAAAAAAGCCTGTTTAAAACAGGTCCGCTGGATTACTGAAGAAAGTACAGCCCGGACATTCCAAAGCTGCTTCCAGTATCCGGTGGGAAGGAAATAATGTTCAGTATTTTGTTCTCAGAGTGGATCTTTCCGTTCCCTCAGGATGACAGGTGAGGATTGCTGTCTCACTGTCATTGCGAGCGTAGCGAAGCAATCTCCTGTTAATGAGGAGATTGCCGCGTC
>CBDVDO010000251.1:0-3170 GCA_965372765.1 uncultured Anaerolineales bacterium | reverse complement strand
GTGAAGAGTTCTGAGGCTCGGTATGGTTGTATTATTGTTGCAAATCTCTCTGTCCTACAGTATGATGAAGTAAAATATTAACCCCCCTTTAGATGTTGTTTGGGCTTCCCCTTTGTAACAATTTCCCTGATTATGTCGTTATTAATATAAAAGAACACGATCATATCTCTCTGGAGGAGAACATGTCCAAAAAAACACTGTTTATTTCTATATTCTTGTTCATATCCATTCTGGGACTGAGCGGTTGTGGGCCTTCCCTGCCGACTTGTGATCCTGGATCTCTGGAGGCGCCTGACCTGGTTTTTCCTGATTGGCGAGAGATCGTCAATGGCAGCACTGTCGAGCTGGAGTGGTCCTATCCTGATTTAAGCTGCCAACCAGAGGAATATGAGATCATCCTTTCCCAAGAGCGGGATTTTTCCCTGATCGAGATTACAGATACCGTCGACGGATCAGAAAATACCTATAGTCCGGCTGGACTGGATATTGCCGAGGAATACTTTTGGCGAGTGAGGGCAAAAGTTGGGTCTACCTACGGTTCCTACTCGCATGAGCTGCGGTCTTTCTTCACTGAACCAGTTTGTGATCCCGGGGACATGGTAGCACCTATTCAAACCCTGCCTGTGGATGGTGGAATTTTTGAAATTAGTTATTCCTCTCTGGAGTGGGAGTGGCCGGTAGATACCTGCATCCCAACTAACTACAAGATTGAGGTCTCTACCGCTTCGGATTTATCCATCACAACTGATTTTGGAGCTACAAGCAAACCGGGAACTCGCTGGGGCTTTGGTGGTTCTTCCCCCCTGCCAGCAACGCAGTACTACTGGCGGGTTGCTCCTTATGCGGATGGTGTCCTGGGTCCTTTTTCCGAGATTTGGACTTTTAACACCGATCCTATTTGTACCTCAGGCTTACTGGTGGCGCCAGATCCCTTGTTCCCTTATGAGGGGCAGGAATTTTGGTACGAAGTTCCGACTTATGAGTGGGATTATTTGGATCCTTCCTGTACCCCTGAGGGCTATCACCTCCAGGTTTCCAGCAGTTATGATTTTTCAACTCTGGATCTCGACATCCGGGAAGCCAACACGGCTTCCTTCTGGTTGCCGGAGTTCACCCTGGAAGATTGTGGATTTTATTACTGGAGGGTTGCTGCATATGTCGGTGGAACAGATGGCCCCTTCAGCACCCCGGTTGGTTTTGAGATGAACAAACTTGGCGCATGTACTCTACCTCCCTGCGCCGACCCGCTTGATATTCCTCAACCGATTCTGACCTCGCCGGGACCCTATGAAATAGTGGATACAATCCTTCCTGTCCTGGAATGGAATAATCCTGGACCCTGTGATCCGGAAGGATATGCAGTGCGTCTCTCGGTCGATTATGATTTTTCAGATAATAGTCTTTTCGGTGGAACTGGATCGATCGCCACCTCCTGGATGCCCGGAGTCGACCTGGAACCGGCCACCCAGTATTATTGGAAGATTGCTGGCGGTATGGGGACAACTATGGGAGAATTCAGCAGCCAGCGTGCCTTTTTCACCGGACCGGAGTGCTCACCGCTGGCAGGGCTTGTAGCTCCTGAAAGATATGCCCCTGTGGATGGAGCAGTACTGGACTCACTGTTGGCTTACCTGCGCTACCGGCCGGGTGAACCCGGGTGCATACCGGATGGTTATTTACTCAATTTGCAAACCGATCCTACTTTCAGCGGCACTAATTTATTAGGAGAGTATGGTATCCCGGGGACTACAGTTATTACCGAACTCCTGACTGACTGCACAACCTACTACTGGAAAGTGGCAGCTGTTCAAGATGGTGGTTATAGCCCAGAATCGGATGTAGGCTGGTTTTATACCAATGAATCCGGTGTATGTCCCCCAGCACCAGCACCAGGGACGGCTAGTAAGAATGCGTTCTGCCGGGAAGGGACGTTCCCTGAACATTTTCCCCCAATATATACCATTGAAGAAGGGGATTTTGTGCAGGTTATCGCCCGGAATCCATTTACCACTTATTTGTTGATCGCTATCCCGGGAGCAGACGGCGTCACACCCTTGAAACCTCTGCAATCCTGTTGGACTATATTCGACGCTATCAGATTGTGGGGTCCTGCCCAAGTTGCTGAAGGACTTGAAGTAGTAACACCGCTGCCAACACCGACTCCTGTTCCAATTACCTGCCATGCGAAACTGGGTCTTGAAGATTGTAAAGTTTCAGGAGGAAAATACAATACAGAAACGAATTATTGCGATTGCCCTTGATTTAGGCAGGCTCAAAACGCCTGGATAATTACGCAGCCAGGAGATGTCAATCCAATAGATAAAGAAATACAGCCAGCCCTGGATTTGGGCTGGCTGTATTTGGATATCACTATACCTGGATAACTCGTTTCCCAGTATTTCCGGGAGTACTTGAATTTGAATTTCTCAAATAGTTTCTTGCTCAATAGTATTCTTATTCAATAATATGCAACTTTATGATTGATTTTGATGTATAGAAGATAAAGGGAAATTTCATGAACTTATATTTAAACAGGATTATCTTGCTCTGTTCGGCAGTCTTCTTCCTTATCTCAGGCTGCACTCTGGGAGAGCGGCAGCTGAGTGGGGATTCACTGCCTGATGGATGGCAGGAATCCAGCCTGGATGTGGGAGGGAGCACACGCTGGTACAGGATATATTCCCCGGATCCGCTCGCTGACAATCTCCCGATGGTTATCCTGCTGCACGGCGGAACGGGAAGCATGCGATCGATATTCCGCCCCAATGCGGGGGGCACAAAAGAATGGATGGGGTTGGCCGAGCAAGAAGGGTTTATCCTGCTGGTACCCAACGGAACAAATCCCGAAACCGGGGACACGTATGGGGATGACCAGAATTGGAATGACCACCGTCGAGATTCAGCAGCCGGCCAAACCACTGCAGATGATGTCGGTTTTATTCTGGCTTTATTAGATCAGACCACTGCCCAGTATCCGGTAAATCCGGAGCAAATTTATGTCACCGGGGCATCGAATGGAGGTCTGATGACCTACCGCTTGTTGATTGAAGCGCCGGATCGTTTTGCAGCAGGAGCTGCCTTTATTGCTAATCTTCCGGAACCTGCCCAAATCCTTCCTGTTCTGGGTAAACCGACCCCGCTAATGATAGTCAACCGTACAGAGGATCCAT
>CBDVDO010000250.1:0-3178 GCA_965372765.1 uncultured Anaerolineales bacterium | reverse complement strand
TTTAGCTTTCTAGTGATTGGCTCGTGAGCTCTATCAATCTACAAGGGATTCAATAATCAATTTTCTCGATCAGAGGGTATAGTATGCGAGATAACCGCTTGTGCGAGCTGGCTACTCGATACTGCTCGGGAGAAATTCGCTCGTTATAGTGACGATAATTAATGATTCCTAATCATGCTTATAAAACCACACCGTGATGTTTCTCTAATATCTCACAAGTGCGGTTAATCTCTTGTTTCTTTTTGGTATCAGTCCAGTTTAATTCCTTGCCGATAACTCCTGCAGCTTCAATCAGTAAACCCTTCGATAAGCGACCTACCCAGGCCAGTTTAGTGCGGCGGATCAGGAAATCATCCAGGTGGGTGACCATTTCCTGTTCAACCAGATAGATAATTTCCCCCCGGGTATACCCAGGTAATTGGGTTAAAGGAGGGTCAGATTTCTTTGAGAGAAAATCGGCGATCTCTGACGTTCTTGTGCCATAACGGGTAAAAAGCTGCTCTATTCGCTCGAGAGGGACGCCGCTCTTTATGGCGATGTTTTTTAGCCATGATTGCTGTTTTCCCGCGTCTGCAGGATAATCCTTTCCTCCCCCGATAGGCAGCCTTGAGGTGCTCTTCAGGCGAACCTGGTTCAGGCGGCAAAGTACTTGGTCCGTGACTTGTTCCGACAACGCCCTGTAGCTGGTCCACTTCCCCCCTACGAGATTCAGAATTGGCCAGGCCGATTGAGGAGATTTTTCCAGAACTTCAATGGAATGGTCCCGGCTGATCTGCCCGGTATTTCCCTTGGCCACCGGAAGGGGGCGGACACCGGAGAACTGAAATACGATTTGTTCCCTGGAAACCTTCAAGGAGGGAAAGATTCGAGGAACCATACCGAGGATATATTCAATCTCTTCTTCTGTGCAGACTGCATGATCGGGATTATCTATCCGAATATCAGTGGATCCGATCATGACATGATCCTGGAGGTAAGGGAAGATGAGCACAATCCTTCCATCTAAATATTCAAAAAAGATTTCATGGCCTCCGATCGCTGCCCTCAGTTCGGGATGTTTGACAATTAAGTGAGAACCTTTTGTTCCGCCGATGAAGTTTGAACTACCATTAATTTCATTGTTGATAGAATCAATCCAGGGGCCTCCGGCATTAATTATTATTTCAGGGATAATTGAAAATTCTTCCCCGGTAATTTCATCTTTCAGCAGCACCGTGTTTTTTTCAGATCCCACTGGGCGCACGTAATTAAGTGCCCGGGCATGATCCCCTTCTCCCTCCCCGTCCAGAAGTATTTCCATAGCTAACCGCTCCGGGGAATACATGCCGCCGTCATAATAAGTGGCAGCAAACCGTATCTCCGGGTTGAAAGCGGGCCACTTTTGAAGCGTTTCATCCCGGTTGTCGATCCGGTGTCCAGGCATGATATTATCCCCTCGGACATAGGCATCGTACATCATCAGACCTATTTTTATGATTACTGCGCCCCGTTCGGCTGGCCGATCAAGAAGCCCTAGGAATTTGAGGGGGGAATTAAATATCCCGGAAAACCATTTAAAGATGGGGATTGTAGTAGGTAAGGGGTGGGTCAAATGGGGCGCGTTACGCAGTAAGTTGTTGCGTTCATGCAAGGCTTCGCGAACCAGCCGGAACTCTCCATTCTCAAGATATCTGATGCCGCCATGCAGCATATGGGAGGAAGCCATGCTGGCACCGGAGCAAAAGTCAGAGCGATCAATGATTAAACAGTCAACTCCCTGCAAAGCCAAATCCCGAAAAGAACCTATGCCATTAATTCCGGCTCCAATGATGAGAACAGTTGTCTTTGGATTGTTCTTAATCGACTGAATCGTTTGTTCTCGGTTCATCATGATTCGCAATCTCCAATTAAACCCACACTGGATCGAAAATAATCAAGCTTGATCCTTAATGATTCAGGCCGCATATTTTTGATATCTAACAATTGTCTAATCCTGCGATTCTTACCCAAAGGTTATAATATGTCAAAGATATTTTATCACCCCGATTTCCACTTCGTTAATAGCGGAGATTGATTTCTTATTGAATGGCGGCGATGGTCCGCTCTTCGGGAGGAGAGGATGACTTCATTTCATACCATAAAATGGCTGAAAACCGGGTTAGTGAGCATGATTGACCAGCGCAAGCTTCCCCACGACGTTGTTTACAATGAATATCAAGACCCTGCTGCTGTAGCAGGAGCGATCAAAGACATGGTCATTCGTGGCGCTCCGGCAATTGGAGCCGCTGCCGCTTACGGGTTAGCCTTGGTACCCTGGCATGATGAGACAGGAAGCCTGGAAGATGTTTATGAAAAACTTGAGGGAGCGGCACAGATTCTGCGGGAATCAAGGCCGACAGCTGTAAACCTGTTCTGGGCAATAAACCGCATGATGGCGCTGGTCGAAGAAAACGATTATTCTTCGGTAGCAGAATTAAAAGAACGACTGTTGCAGGAAGCGCTGCAGATTGCCGAGGAGGACGTGGAAACTAACAAGGCCATCGGCAGAAATGCGATGTCTTTGATTCCTGACAGCGCTGTGATCTTTCATCACTGCAACACGGGCAGCCTGGCAGCAGTGGATTATGGCACGGCGCTGGGTATCATCCGTTTGGCGCATGAAGAGGGAAAAAACGTATTTGCCTTTGTGGACGAAACGCGCCCCCGGCTGCAAGGTGGACGATTAACAGCTTGGGAATTGCTGCAGTATGGCGTTCCGTTTAAAGTCGTCGCAGATGGCGCTTCAGGACACTATATGCGGACGCAAAGAGTGGATTTGTGTGTGGTGGGGACTGACCGAGTGGCAGCGAATGGTGATGTGGCAAACAAGATAGGGACCTACAATCTGGCTGTTGTAGCCCATGAAAACAAGGTTCCGTTTTATGTTGCTGTCCCAAAAACAACCATCGATATGAACACACCTTCAGGAGATCAGATTGAAATTGAGGAGAGGCCGGCTGAAGAGGTCACTCATGTTGGCAGCTGGCAGATAACACCGGACAGCACGCCAGTGGGCAACCCGGCTTTTGACGTTACGCCGGCTAAATATGTAACTGCGTTCATCACAGAGGATGGGGTTGTGTACCCGCCTTATGAAGAAAATCTGGCGAAATTGTTTCAGAATACAGAGAAAAAGTAAGCTTATAAATTTCAAAGCGGA
>CBDVDO010000249.1:0-3194 GCA_965372765.1 uncultured Anaerolineales bacterium | reverse complement strand
AATAATTTCGCCCTGGGGAGTGATGAATTCGTTTGTGATTTCACTTTTTTTAATTACTCGCATAAATCCTTCCTTTGCTGGATTAAACCTACCCCAAAAGGGGCTACCTGAAAAGTCAGCCCCTTTTTCTCATTTTGTCATCCTGAACCCTTCAGTTTCTTTCAGGACAGGCTCCGTGAAGGATCCATGATGAGATCAATATTTAAAATATCAAAATTTAGCACTGTCATGAGCTTTGGTTACTTTAGCTCACAATGGATTCCTCGTTTCACTCCCTTCGTCAGGCTCAGGACAGGCGGAATGACAAAAATGCGGAGGAGAATGTATCATTTTCAAAACTCCCGGCGCGAACATGAAGTGGAAACCGAAGGTGAGCGAGGCGTTCTCGTGAAAAATCAAAAGAGGGATTGTCCCAAAATTAATTCTAGGGATTTATACTTCAATCGGCTTTTAAGATGTGTGTGATGACGGTCGCACCGCTGCCGCCGATATTTTGCGCCATGCCGACTTTTGCCCCATCGATTTGGGCTGGCCCTGCCTCGCCGCGCAGCTGGAGAACTGTTTCAACAATTTGATACATTCCTGTCGCGCCTACGGGATGCCCCCTGGCTTTTAATCCTCCCATGGTTGTAACCGGGATCTTTCCCTGGGTTGTAATCTCTCCTTCCAGAGCCAGGCGGGGAGCCTGTCCCCGTTCAGCAAATCCACAGGCTTCCAGGGACAAGGCAGACATGATCGAAAAAGCATCATGGACTTCAAATAAATCAACCTCTCCCGGTCCGATACCTGCCTGAAGATAGGCTTCTTTTGCTGATTTCTCAGCTGCGGTCAACCACAAGGGGTCATGCCGGTCGTGGACTGCCAGGGCGTCCGTAGCAACCGAAGATCCGGCAATCTTAATAACCTGTTTTCCTTTTCGATTCTTCACCAGATCGGCGGGAACAACCACAACCGCAGCTGCGCCATCACCGATAGCTGAAGCATCCATTAAATTGATCGGATCGGCGATCATGGCGGCGTTCTTATAAATTTCTGCAGTAATTGGTGCCTGGAAACGGGCATTGGGATTATTCGCGCCGTTGGCATGTGCATTTATTGAAAAGGGGGCAAAATCCTCATGCTTCCAGCCATATTCGTACATATAACGACGCATAATGAGCGCGTTCAATCCCACAAACGTTACTCCATGTACCGCTTCCCAATCTGCGCTAGCCGCGGTTGCCAGCGCCGCGGTGGTTTCCGCGGGAGAAGTATCGGTCATTTTTTCAACCCCGACTGCCAGCGCGCTGGTCACGATACCTGACCCAACTGCGATCATGGCAGTTCTTAAAGCCAGGGCGCCAGAACCGCAGGCTGCCTCAACAGTCATAGCTTCGATACCCCGCATGCCAACCCAATCTGAAATCAAGGCTCCCAGATGAGTCTGTTTATCCAGCTGTCCCGCCATCATATTGCCGACGTAAAGCGCCTCAACCTGGTTTAATTCAGCGTCCGCCAGGGCAGCAAACACTGCATCTCCAGCCAATTCAACCAGCCGTTTACCCCAGTGTTCAGCTACCGGTACTTGACCAATTCCAATAATCGCTACTTCCTGCATAATAATCTTTTTTCCTTCCCCTCACCGGGTTCTTTTACTGACATCCAGCGAGAAAATCAATATAAAGCCTACAACAATAATTATGTTTATCTCTTCTATCAAATCCTATCAGGTTGTTTCGACCTTACCCATCTAGTAGAAATGGAATTTACTCCAATCATATCCCACTCTTTCGAGAATCTTTTATCTCTCTTATAGATAATATTCTGATCAGATTTTTTTAAACATCGCTGCCGCATTTGCCAGAACAACTATGATCAAACAAACATATACCAGGTTGCTTCTGCCAGACTGCGCGGCAAAAAACAGGATTATCCCCGGAAGAATCATTAATAGGAACAGGATCAAATAATAAAGCTTTGGGTTTGCCCTCAACCAGGGAAATAACTTTTTCATCTGAGTAATATCCCAATCATGGCCATGATGCTGACTATTAAAAGCAGCACACAAATGGCAGGTAGCAGTTTTCTCAAAATATCCCCTTCCTGACCCTCCAACCCTGCTGTACTTGCGCCCACGATTATCTTTGTTGGCGCAACAACAGATCCCAACGCGCCGCCAGTGGTCTGAACAGCCAGGATAATCGCAACCGGCAGACCCAACAGTTCAGCTGTTCGCAGCTGCAGGAGGGAAAAAATTAAATTCGAATTGGCGTTGCTGCCCGTCATCACTGCGCCCAAAGCGCCAATCCAGGGAGATAAGGCTGGGTAAAACCAGCCAAGCGAGGAGGAAAAACCACGGGCCAGAGTATCTGTCATGCCGGCATGCTGCATGATTACCGCCATCATCACAATGGAAGTGATGCCCACGCTGGAAGAGATAACGCGTTTCCCCGTGCTGCCCAGGATTCTGGAAAGCGCACCGGCTTTATACCATCCGGCGCTTTTAAATATCAGGTAGGCGGCAGCAGAAGAAACCAGCAGAATCATACCGGCATGGCGGAAAATAGTTATCTGCCTGCCAGGACCGGCGGGCACCATGTACCCTGCAAGAGTCCTCGTAGTCGGAAAATCAAAACCGAACTGGACCTGACTCAGAAAACGGTTCAGCGGAGGAACCAGCTGGATTAATAGAGTGAGGACCACCAGGACGCCATATCCAGCCAGGGAAATCAGCAGGGGTTTCCAGTCCAGTTTTCCCGCGGAATTTACCTGTCCTTTGTATATCCAGGCGAGAGGGATGCCGATCAGCAGCCCTGCCGTACCGCCAATTAATCCCCCAATACTCCATAACCCCACTGTGACTGTCAGGTATTGCGCAGTCGACATAACCAATCCTATGATAAAAATCGGCAGCGCTAAACGCCGGATAGTTTTCCAGCCCCCGGCTGCATAAGCCGCGGCAAACCCGACACAGATCCCGATAATCCCCAGGAAAATAGCGGCAGGGGAAGCTAGAACCTGCCAATCCAGTCCTGTGGCTGCCATCATGGCATTAAAGGATGCTCCCAGTGATCCAAACGTTACCGCCCAGCTGTGTCCCAGGGATGGAATTACTACCGCGCTGAGCGGAGTAAAACCCAAACCAACCAGGATAGGGGCAATCACTGCTACCGGGACACCAAACCCACCCACTCCCTGCAAAAAGGAAGCAAAAA
>CBDVDO010000248.1:0-3203 GCA_965372765.1 uncultured Anaerolineales bacterium | reverse complement strand
CTGTTTGTTGAAGCCACCTCAATGCCCGGTAAAAACAACTTCCAGCTCACTGGATCTCTTGGTGATGTGATGAAAGAATCCGCCCAAGCAGCGCTTTCCTATGTGCGATCAAAGGCTGACAAATTGGGTATTGATATGGATTTTTTCCAGGATCAGGATATTCATTTGCATGTACCTGCTGGCGCTCAGCCAAAAGATGGCCCATCTGCTGGTGTAACCATGGCCGTTGCTCTGGTATCTTTGATTTCAAGACGCCCGGTTAAAGGAAATATCAGTATGACTGGTGAGAGTACTTTACGGGGGCAGGTGCTGCCGGTAGGAGGTATTAAAGAGAAAGTTCTGGCGGCTTATCGGGCTGGATCAACAACAGTGATCCTGCCTAAAAAGAACCAGGCAGATCTTGAAGAAGATATTCCGGCAGAAGTTTTAGAGAAGATTAACTTTATCTTTGTTGAAAATATTGAAGAAGTCCTGGATGCCGCATTAACAAAAAAGAAGGCTGCCCCCAAAAAGAGGAAAACCAGGGCATAAATAAGGATTTGGGTGGAAAAGCTTTCGAAAAGTGAGGTTTGACCCAATTTGAAGAGCCTGGCAAGCAGAGCAGAAAGGAAAACGGTTTGCCGGGTGAAGTTTGATTATTATTAATGTTACGATGAGGAACACACATTACGTTTGAGGCGGATAACCAGACAGCTAGAATAAATAATATTAAAAATCCACTCTGATACCAATAATTAGCAATTTTTTTAGAGTGGTTATAACATTATTCTGGTTACAAACGCCTTCTATTGTTCCCATTGTGATGCAATTTAGATAATAGATAGCAGGGATTACGGCGAGAAAATTGAATTGAATCCACAGACGGAATCAGTTGATTTGATTGTTTTCTCCTGAACCATTCTCCTTGTTGCTAAAGTTGAGAGGATATTGTGTCTGAAAAAAATAAACGTAACGGATTAACTTGGTACACCATGGATTTACATTTACACACACCGGCTTCCGAGGATTATTTACAACCGGAAATTGGATATTTGGATATATTAAAACAAGCCGCAAATAAAGGCTTGGATATTATCGCGTTTACGGATCATAACACTGTGGCAGGGTACCGCCGGATGCAGGAAGAGATTGAGCAATTGAAATTGCTTCAGCAGCTAAACCGCTTGCTCCCGGAGGAAGAAATCCGCCTGACGGAATATCAGCGATTATTAAAAAGGGTACTTGTACTGCCTGGATTTGAATTTACCGCTACATTTGGTTTTCATATCCTGGCTATTTTCCCAGAAGATAAACCGGTCAGGGATATTGAACATTTGCTGCTGGAGCTAAACATCCCTTCTGAAAAATTGGATATAGGCTCGGTTACCGTAGGCGCAAGTGTAGATGTGTTAACCGCCTATAAAAGCATCCATGATGCAGGCGGCATGGCAATTGCTGCCCACGCAAACTCTAATAATGGGGTTGCGATGCGCCGTTTTCCTTTCGGCGGGCAAACCAAAATTGCCTATACCCAGGATCCCCATTTATTTGCGATAGAAGTGACAGATCTGACGAAGAAAGGCAGGCATTCTACAGCCTCTTTCTTCAGTGGAAATAAACCGGAATATCCCCGCCGCATGCACTGCATCCAGGGTTCTGATGCCCATATGTTAATCAAGAAGCTCTCTGTTCAAAACAAGTTAGGAGTAGGAGATCGAACAACCGATGTCCGCTTGCAAGAGAGGAGTTTTCGTGCATTACGGGAGCTCTTTGAAAGCAACAACTTCTCCCGGACTCGTCCCCACCAGCTGAGTTCTCAACCAGCCTATGACTTTATCCGGGATGCAAGGCAGGAAGGGGCAACCTTTGTTCAGGATTTTCACGATAAAATCACCGTTCGGGGAGGTTATCTCTATTCCATCATTGCCGATGTGTGCGCGTTCGCGAATTCAAATGGAGGTATCTTATACCTGGGTTTATCAGCTGAAAAGGGCAAATCTTTTGAAGGTGTACCGCGTCCGAAACATGGAGTAGAAAAGTTAAAATCAGAGATCAGCAAACGCATCAGCCCTGAACTGGAATGCAAGTTTGAAATCCAGGAAACAGAAGGAAAGAAGGTCATCAAGATTATGATTCCCAGGGGAGAAGATCCGCCTTATGCGGTGGATGACAACAAAATATATCTCCGCACGGAAACAGAAACCGGGATGGCTGTCCGGGATGAAATTGTTGAAATGGTTCTCCAGGGAGAGAAGAAAAAAGTCGCCTCACCGGATCGGGTGCAGGCTGAACCGCTCCCAATTCCCGGACCAAAAGATTTCAATAAAACGGTATCTGTTGAAAACGAAATACAGCCCAATGATCCACCCCGCACCGGTGTGGAAATTGTGACTGTCACGAAGCGGGATGGTAACACATATTACACAGTAATGGATCTGCGGAACGGAAGTGTGGTAAAAAACGTCACCTTGCAATCCTCCCGCCGCTTGTGGCATTATGCCATTTCCCAATATTCAAAACTTCCTAAAGTTAAGGAAAATATGGAAATAACCTGGCAGGGAGATTTGGGATTGATTTCCCGGAAGAAGCGGGGAAATTATACTAGCTATGACTTGATCCAGCGGACCCAGGAGGGTTTCCGTTATTATTATGGCGTTACTGATGATGGCATTCACGGTAGCTGGGAAGGACTTATCTAAAGGGAAAATGAGATGTCGATAAAATTCGCCATCCTTACTGTATCTGACAGGTCGTCCAGCGGTTTGAGAGAAGACCTGTCGGGTCCTGTGCTGCAGGGGGCAGTAGAAGATTATGGCTGGGAAGTTACCCAGACTGATATTGTCCCTGATGAAATTTCTGCGATTGAAGAAAGATTGCGTCAGTGGTCCGATTCAGGGAAAAACAACCTGATCCTGACCACAGGGGGCACAGGATTTACTCCCCGGGATGTCACCCCTGAAGCTACCAAAGCGGTTCTGGACCGGGACGCACCGGGTCTGGCAGAAGCCATGCGGGCGGGGAGTTTAACCATTACTCCCCATGCGATGCTTTCCCGGTCGGTGGCTGGCATCAGGAAAAAGACTCTGATTATTAATTTACCGGGCAGTCCCAAAGGGGCGTTGGAGAATTTCCGGATTATCGCTCCGGTTTTACCTCATGCGGTTCAGTTGCTGGAAAATGACAGCGGGGCAGAAGAAAGCCATCAGCGTTCGCTGGCGGCATAA
>CBDVDO010000247.1:0-3204 GCA_965372765.1 uncultured Anaerolineales bacterium | reverse complement strand
AAGAAAGGGGGTGAGAGTAATAATAAAGGAGATAGTTGTCCCATCCAAACATCATCGCTAGGAAGCGATTACCCCGCCAGGGTGCTATACAAAAATTGCAGCCAAGGGCTCTCCTTCGACAGAGTTTATCCTGAGCGGAACGAAGTGGAGCCGAAGGGCTCAGGACAGGCTTTCTACGACTTTAGTCAGAACTCCCCCAGACAATTTGTGTTTACCTCACAATTCAGTATTTTCCGTTGGCGCAGATGTTAGTAAAAATAAAAAGGGGCTGACCTTTTTAGCCAGCCCCTCTGGATGCCATTACAATCCTCTCGTTATCGTTCAATGAAATTCATCAGAATTAGGTTCTTCTGGCAATCAGCAAAGGTCGTTAAGTAAATTTTCTCCGACAGGGGATCTCCGGCCAGGCTGAACAGCTGGATCCAGGCGGTTGATTCGGAATCGACAGGGGAGAAAGAGAGAGTGAGTTCGTACCCTCCAGGTCCATAAGCCAGGTCAACGTCAGAATCGGCCAACGGCATCGTCATCTCTTCCTCAATCGGATCTCCATTTAATTCTCCTCCAGCTTTGATCAGAATATCTAACTGGACCTGTCCCCCACTGCTGAATATCTGCCCCGCTACCCCCATCCAATCGCAACCCAACTCCGCATGAGTGAAATTGCTTAAGTAAAAAGGGTTCATCAATTGCAGATGATAAGGCACAGGAGTCGCAGTAAAAGTCGGCTGAAGTGTATATGTCGGTGTAGGTATGTCAGTAGCAGCAGTAGTTGCCGTCCCTGTAGGTGTTGCTGTGGAAATCGGTTCCTGTGTGTTCTCTGGTGTGGGTGACGCTGAAACGGCAGCTGTTGGTTCAGGCGTCTCGCTCGGGATCTGGGTAAAAAATAACGTTGCAGTCGGGGGAACATCGGTTGGGGCAGCCTCTTGAGTCACTGAGGGCAGATCCGCACCCGGAGTCCCAGCCTCACTGGTTATAACCAGGCGAGGAATATCAGCATTAATGGGTGTCCCAATTGTGATGGTTGAATCCATGGGCGGCAAGGTAGGAATAGCCCCGCATGAAGACAGCAGCACAGTGATGAATAGAAGCATCAGAAGTTTTCGGATTGATTTCATAATTTTCTCTCTTTTATAAACATTATCAATAATCAGATCCAGCTAATGGATCTGAAATCATGGACTTCACTTTGATATTGTGCAAGTTCCTTGCCAATTCAGAGTTCCAAATCCCTCTACTTCCCCATCTAGGATTGACTAGTTTCCCTTTTCAATGCTACAATCCATTCGATCTTTGTTCACCTGGATATTTGGAGTTTGCAATGACCCCGCAATCGAAATTGAAAGCATTGTCGGCCCGCAGGAAAGCTCAATTCAGAAATCTGATCTCTGAAAATACAGCTTACCCCCTGGCTACTATAACCTATCACGGCCCCAGCCCCCAGATGGCTACAAAGATCATCGTTGGCATCCTGACCTCCAAAGAAACAGAGCCGGTCTTCAAGGAATGGCATGGAGAGGAAGTATCCGAGGATGTCCATACAGCCAGGGAAGTTGCTCGATTTATCCAGAAACATGAAGTTGCCCGGGTTTTAACCAGCGAATGGGTGCTATCCTGCCCTCATGAAGAAGGGGTTGATTTTCCCGAGGGGGAAGATTGCCCCCAATGTCCAGATTGGCAGTAAAATATTTATCAAACAAGTTGTGATTGGAAATCATTCATTATGAAAAAAATAGTTAATCCTGTCAAAGGAACTCGAGATTTTTATCCCCAGGATAAATCCATTAACACCTGGTTGTACCAGAATATTCGTGAAGTATCAGAGTCGTTTGGTTACCAGGAATTTGATGGCCCATTTCTGGAATCCATAGATCTTTACGCGGCAAAATCAGGAGAAGAGCTGGTAAAAGAGCAATCGTTTGTTTTTCCGGATAAAAGCGGCAACCTGATTGCTTTAAGACCGGAATTAACCCCCTCACTGGTGCGGATGATTGCCCAACAGCAGCAGCAGCTTTATTATCCACTGCGCTGGTGGTCCTTTGGTCCGTTCTGGCGATACGAAAGCCCTCAAAAAGGACGGGGACGGGAATTCTTTCAATGGAACGCCGATCTGATCGGAGTGAACAGTCCAGAAGCTGACGCAGAAATGGCGGCCCTGATGGCTGAATTCTTTAAGAAAATCGGTTTATCCCCCAACCAGGTAAAGGTTTTTGTAAACAATCGACGCCTGATAGAAGGAGAACTTTTAAAATTAGCTATCTCCCCTGATAAACAAGGCAAGGTATTTCGGTTGATTGACCGCAAAGACAAACTCAGCGATAAAGATTGGAGTGCTTATGCCCTTGAGATTGGGCTCGAAACCAAACAATTCGACGGTATTAAAAAGCTGCTTAGCTCAGAAAACATGTGGAAAGAGTCCACTGAGTTGGTCCAGTTCTTCTCAGCGGTGGATGCTCTTGGTGTAAAGGATTATGTTGAATATTCTCCCCGAATCATTCGGGGTCTGGATTATTACACCGGCACAGTCTTTGAAGCCCTGGCTATTTCAACAGATGTCAGGCGATCAATTTCGGGCGGCGGGCGCTATGACAACTTGCTTGCGGATGTTGGCGGGGATTCGCTTCCCGGAGTAGGTTTTGCGATGGGTGATATGGTGATCAATGTAATTCTGGAAGAACTGGGATTGTTTCCTGAAAACCGGGGTAACTCTCCCGCAAAAGTTATGGTCACAGTATTTGACGCAGAATCTCAAATGGCTTCGTACCAGTTTAGCGCTGAACTCAGGCAGACGGGTTTATACGTATACTCCTACCCTACCCCGGACAAATTGGGAAAACAATTCCGTCATGCAGATAGGATCGGCGCAAAAATCGCCGTTATCCTGGGACCGGATGAAATTTCCAATCAGCAAGTCGCCATCAAAGATTTACAAACCCGGGAACAGATAACGGTCTCACAGGCGGAGGCTGCTGCTGTAATCCAGGGTATCCTTGATACCGAATCCGGCGCATGATATAATTTAATTCTGTATGGCGAGCGTAGCTCAGTCGGTAGAGTGCTGCACTGTGGATGCAGTTGTCGCGGGTTCAAGTCCCGTCGCTCGCCCCAAAAAAAAACCGGTCAAGTGACCGGTTTTTTTATTATCAGATAGGATGAGTACGTTTTAAGAACATACAGCAAATGTGAACAAAATCTGCACGACTTGGT
>CBDVDO010000246.1:0-3237 GCA_965372765.1 uncultured Anaerolineales bacterium | reverse complement strand
AAACAAATAATCACAGCTATACCAAGACCTGAGCAGAAACTCATTTGCTCAGGTCTTTTGTTATAAGGAACCCGGAGTTTTTAAAACTCCGGATTCCTTAACTTATATATCTCCCCCCGTTAGTATTTCTTATGATAAAATTTTTATTGAAAACCTGGTTTTCTAATTAACCTTTTATTATAAAAATAACTCCTATGCAAAGTAAAGAACAGAAACCCAGCGGTCGCGAAATTCGCCTCACCTCACTTTCATCTTGTGCTGGTTGAGCATCCAAGCTGAGCGCGGAAGCGCTGGCGCAGGTTCTGCGTCCGATCGAGGGGCTTTTTTCCAAGGAAGATTATCCTGATCTATTGGTCGGGATGAGTGAGCCGGACGACGCGGCGGTCTGGAGGCTGGACGAGGACCGGGTCCTGATCGCGACCACGGACTTCTTCACGCCGGTGGTAGACGATCCTTATGATTACGGGGCAATTTCCGCTGCTAACAGCCTGTCTGACATTTATGCCATGGGTGGGACACCATTCCTTGCCCTTAATATAGCCGCTTTCCCACCTAATTTGCCTCCGGAAGTTTCCGGAGAAATATTACGCGGCGGCGCCGAAAAAGCGAAAGAAGCCGGGGTGGTTATTGCTGGCGGTCATACAATCCAGGATCAGGAACCGAAATACGGCCTGATTTGTTTGGGATTTGCCCATCCGGATCTGATCATGACTAAATCAGCCGCCAATCCTGGGGACGCGTTGGTTCTCACCAAGCCGCTGGGTTTTGGCACGACAACTACCGCCATCAAGAATCAAAAAGCCAAGCCCGAACATATCCGGGAAGTGGTGATCTGGATGAAACGGCTCAATAAAAAAGCATCCGAATTAGCACAGGCCATCGGCGTAAAGGCTGCCACTGACATTACCGGTTACAGCTTGCTCGGACATGCCTGGGAAATGGCGGAGCAATCCAAGGTTGGTTTAAATATCCACTGGGACATGATCCCTTTTATCAGCTCAGCCAAGGAATATGCCAATCTTTACAGTTTCCCCGGCGGGGCTTTTGACAATAAATTATATTTTAGCGAACATATCCAATTTCCTAAATCCCTGACGGAAGAAGAGATTATGCTGCTGTTTGATCCGCAAACCAGCGGCGGGCTGTTGTTTTCTGTGGATTGCAATCAGCTGGACAACCTAATTAACAAAGCCGAAAAGATGGATCAGCCAATCTGGGTCATTGGCGAAGTTGTAGAAGGGGACGAGATTATTGTAAAATAAAGCCAATCGACATTCTTAACAGTAAAGAGGCTGCCCAAACCAGACAGCCTCTTTCTCTTTAACTTAATCTGTTTCGATCTTAACTGGTTCCTCTTCCGGAATTCCCAAATCCCCGGCATAATCCAGGCGGAAGGGTTTTGCTTTGTCTTCCAGGTACAATAGCTGCAAATCAGCAAGCTGCCGCAGGTGAATTAAATCATGGATTACCCAGGATACGAACATATCTCCGGCTTTAATTTCACCGAAAGGCGCTTCATAAACCATGTCCCAATCTGGATTTTCTACCGAGTCCAGCCACTCCAGGTTTGCATTGCGAAGGGTCATGTATCGCGTCAGAGATTCATATAAATCCTGTTCATTATATTGACCCTCAATAACCCAGGCCTCGGGGTCTATCGGAGTCCAGGGTTTTTCAGACTTTTCGATGATTATTTTCAACCTGGCAGGAAAGTCCAATTCCTCTTCGTCGGCCAGGTGATTAACAACTTCCAGGATCGACCAGGATTCAGGATCCGGTTTCCAGCGGGCTTGTTCTTCTGGGACACCCCGGGCCAGGGCAGCAACCCGATCCCGGTTAATAGCCAACTGCCTCTTAAAATAGGCTGCTTCCATATTTCCTCCTGGATTCACTGCCTGAAAAGTCGGTTCTTACCTGACATCATCAGGGAAATTACTTAACGGTCATCTTAATATGTTTCCATTATACAGGATATTCGCCCCTGCCCAGCGCGGCATCCACTGCGGCCAGGGCATGGATTTCCATTGTGTCAAAAATGGGGACCGTCACATCTTCCTGCTTCACAAGCAAACCGATCTCAGTACACCCTAAAACTATGCCTTGAGCCCCCCCGGCTACCAGGGCATCAATCACCTCCCTGTATATCCCCCGGGAATCGTCTGTGATCTTTCCCTGCACAAGTTCATCATAGATCACCCGGTGAACCTGTTCTCTTTTTTCCCTGTCCGGAACCAACACTTTCAGCTGATGAAGTTCTTCCAGGCGCCCCCGGTAAAATTCTTTTTCCATTGTGAATCGAGTTCCCAGCAAGCCAATGATCTCCAGCTCCCGCTGTTTGACAGCCTGAGCAGTCGCGTCAGCAATGTGCAAGAGGGGAATATTAATCCCTGCCTGAACCTCTTCCGCCATCAAATGCATCGTATTGGTGCAAATCAAGACAAAATCAGCGCCACCTTTTTCTACTAACTGCGCCGTCTCCACCATGATTCGAGTTGCTTCGTCCCAGTCTCCCCGATTTTGCAGCTCCTCGATCTCAGCAAAATCAAGGGATACCATAACGCTTTTTGCTGAGTGGACTCCCCCCAATTCCTTTCGGATAACCTGATTGATAATCCGGTAATATTCAATGGACGATTCCCAACTCATGCCGCCAATTAATCCAATGGTTTTCATCCTGCCCCTCCTCTGAATATTCAATTAAATATGCTGCTTTCTAACAATTAATCATAACATCGGCTTTGGAATTATTTACCATTGCACAGGTATCGGAACGCCGATACCTAGATAGTGTTTCCCGATGTATAATTATTATGTCACAAATGATAAAAGGAGGAACCATGAAATACAAATTCCCTTCAGTTGAGTGGATCAACAAAGTGCGTGAGTTATTAAACGAGAGCGAATCCTACCAACGCTCTGCAAAAGACTGGGAAGGCGATTTTATTTTTGTCGTTGAACCGGACGAGGCATATTCCCATACTTCCTATTTACATCTGGAACTTTACCACGGCTCAAGCCCCGGGGCTGCCCTGGTGAATGAAGCTGATCTTCCAGAAACAGAGTACTCTCTCAGTGCTCCCTTCAGTACCTGGCGAAGAGTTATCGAAGGTAAACTCGATCCCATCCAGGGAATGATGACCCGCCAATTAAAGCTGAAGGGTGATTTAATGAAGATCATGCGCTATCCAAAAGCAGCCCAGGAAATCGTTTCCTGCTGTGCAAAAGTCCCGACAGAAT
>CBDVDO010000245.1:0-3239 GCA_965372765.1 uncultured Anaerolineales bacterium | reverse complement strand
CACAGGCAGAACATCGGAATCAATCCAGGCTTCTTATGAGGATATTCGCCGAACTAACTGGTATGTTCCAGTTGGGGAAGTATCCGCAGATGAGATTGAAGAGAAGTGGGATGTTATTATCGGCTTGGGAGGAGTGCGGCTTGCTGAATTCCAGTCGCGATATTACTATAACGGCGGAATTGCTTCACAGGCTATTGGATATTTGCTTTCCATCACTCCTGAGCAAATCGAAGAATACCAGGCAAGAGGATATCTTGGTGATGAGCAGGTCGGACAGTCAGGGCTGGAGAAATACGCGGAAGATTCACTGGCTGGGAAACCTGCAGCTTCCTTATATATAGTAAGTCCGGAAGGTCAGATACTTTCATATCTCAATCAGGCGGATGCAAAATTACCTCAGGATATCACAACGACCTTTGATAAGAATTTACAGATCGAAGCCCAAAAAGCCCTTCTTGGGTTCAAGGGAGCAGTGGTTGTTATGGAGGTGGAAACCGGCCGTATCTTAGCGATGGCTTCTTCTCCCAGTTTAGACCCCAATTTATTTACGCCAGAAAACAGAAATTCAGCTGAATTGCTAACTGATATGCTTAACGACGACCAGCAGCGGTTGTTGAATCGCGTAACGCAGGGTTCATATCCGCTGGGATCAGTATTCAAGATCATTGGCATGGCCGCTGCCTTGGAAAGTGATTTATACACTCCAGAGACAACCTATTACTGCGGATCATATTTTGAAGAACTGCCCGGAGAGAGTTTCAAGGATTGGACTGTTGATAAAGATCTTCCGCCAAGCGGGACACTGTCCTTAACGCAGGGCTTGATGCGCTCATGCAATCCGTGGTTTTACCACATTGGATTAGACTTGTTCCGCCAAAAAGGTGCTTCTTACCTGGCAGATTTCGCGCGCGGCTTTGGTTTGGGCAGCGCGACAGGTATTGACCAGGTAGCTGAAGATATTGGGCAGATCACCGATCCCGTTACTGATGGAGGTGCAGTTCAGCAGGGCATTGGACAGGGTGACATGCTTGTTACTCCGCTGCAGGTAGTGCGTTTCACAGCGGCTTTAGCGAATGGCGGCACGCTCTACCGTCCGCAGATCATCGAGCGGATCACATCTACGAATGGCGTGGATGTGTACACTTTTTCTCCTCAAGTGGACAGTACTTTGCCTGTTTCTCAGGAAACGCTGGATGCGATTAGTGTTGCAATGCGCGGTGTGGTTAAATCTTCAATTGGCACTGCCAATGATGAACTGGGTGACCTGAGTATTCCAATCTATGGAAAGACAGGCACAGCTGAAAACCCAATGGGCGATTCCCATGCCTGGTTTACTGGGTACACGAACACCGGACGTGAGGATAAACCGGATATAGCAATCACAGTAATTGTAGAGAATGGCGGAGAGGGCTCAGAAGTGGGCGGGCCCGTTTTCCGCCGCATGATTGAAACATACTACTATGGCGGCCCGTTAAAACTTTACCCATGGGAGTCTGAATTCAATGTAACCAGAACTCCGACACCTGAATTTACTGAAACACCGCTACCGGGAGAATCTCCCCCCTCATCTTCAAGTTCTGCGCCAGAGCAAGAGATCTCCACGCCTACCCCATCAGCAGGATGACCAACACGATTGTGAACGGATTGGTTACCCGCTTGCAGGCCGGATTCTACACGGTCCAGGTAGATGACCGCGAGATCACATGCCGCTTGCGTGGGCGCTATAAAAAGAATCGCCTGAACGAGGATATAGTTGCTGTAGGTGATCGGGTAGAGATTCATCTTCTTAAAGATGGAAGCGGGGTTATCGAGGAGATCCACCCGCGCGAGAAAGTTTTCTTTCGGATGGCTCCTTCTGCACGGGGAGATTACAAACAGATACTGCTTGCAAATCCAGATCAGGTCATGATTGTTTTTTCGTGTGCAGACCCGGAACCCAGTTTAAGAATGCTGGACCGTTTTCTGGTGATCACAGAGAAGCAGAATATTCCGGTTGTAATAGTGGCAAACAAGGTTGATCTTGTGGGAATCAGAGCGGCCAGGAAATTATTTTCTGTATATCCACAAATAGGATATGAAATGCTGTTTACATCCGCTAAAAAGAAACGGAATATTGATAAATTAAAAAAATGCCTGATAGGGAAGATAAGTGCTTTTTCTGGCCCATCCGGAGTGGGAAAATCAAGCTTATTGAACCAGATTCAGCCTAACCTCGGGTTAAGCGTAGGTAGATTAAAAAAAACATCGTCGAGGAAAGGGCGCCATACTACTGTAGTTCGGCAATTGTTTCCTCTGGACGAGGGAGGATTTGTTGCGGACATGCCCGGTTTGCGTTCCCTGTCCTTATGGGATACTGAGCCGGAGGAATTGGATGGATATTTTCCGGAGATCCGCGGGCTTGTGGCGGATTGCCGTTTTAATGATTGCAGCCATATCAATGAACCAGACTGTGCAGTCAAGCAGGCTGTTACGGATGGAAAAATTTCCCCACAGCGCTATGATTCATATGTGCGCTTGCGGTTAGGAGACGATGATTAATTGAAAGCTTTCCCCGTATAATACACGGGTCAGAATTTTGGAGTGTGGATGAAGAAATATAAGCAAATTGCCGTCATGATGTTAGCGGTTCTCATAGGTTTGTTCAGCTTATCTGGATGTAATTTGATGAGGTTGCTTAATCCTGAACCAACTGCAGTTCCCGTGACACCTACTCCAATTCCTGTTACTGAATTAAGAGTTTGTCTGGGGTATGAGCCGCGTTCTCTCTATCCCTACCAGGCCAACTCACAGGCAGCTCAGGAAGTCCTTCAAGCCATATACGATGGACCTGTAGATATTCTCGACAGCGGGCAAATCGAAACCGTTATTCTTGAAAAGATGCCTGAATTTTCTGATAGCTCAGCATTCTTTACCCCTGTTTCCGTGTCAGAAGGCGATGTGGTGATCAACACCTATGGCGATCTGGTTGCCCTGAAACTCGGCACACGCGTCTTCCCCAGTGGGTGCACCAGCCCCACATGCGCTGTCGCCTGGGATGGGATCAGTGAACTGCAGGTAAATCAATTAACTGCCACCTTTGAGCTTCTGACTGGATTAAAATGGTCTGATGGGCAGCCCCTACTCGCATCTGATTCTCTGTACGCCTTTAAGATTGCTTCAGACCCTGCCACGCCTATCAACAAGCAGGTTATAGATCAGACAGACAGCTATATGGTAGTGAATGACACAACAGTCAAGTG
>CBDVDO010000244.1:0-3247 GCA_965372765.1 uncultured Anaerolineales bacterium | reverse complement strand
GTTCAACCTGATTTTATTGGGCATGGGTTCAGATGGGCACACCGCTTCTCTATTCCCCGGCACAAAAGCCGTCACAAATCCGCAACAAAATGAATGGGTCACAGCCAATTATTTACCTCAGCATTCCAGCTGGCGAATTACTTTCACTCCAGGATTGATAAATGCCGCTGAAAAGGTAATCTTCCTGGTAACCGGGCAATCCAAAGCTGAAACTCTCTTTAATGTACTGGAAGGAACCTATCTGCCTGAACAGTATCCATCCCAGCTGATCAAACCCTCGTCCGGTAATCTTAGCTGGTTAATTGACCAGGAAGCAGGATGTTTGTTGTCTGCCTCGCAACGCTGATTAGAGTTTATCAATCTCACCTCTTCAATTGGTGTAAAATAATAGTGCCCAATAAAACGAAATCCCTCCATCTCTAATTCCTGCTGGGATGAAATATTACTCCTTAAAACAGGCCTCCTGTATGGAAAATCCTCCTTATTCCCTCCCTTATCCGCGAAGAAGAATTGCCCGTTTCTGCATCCGCACAATTTTCAGATTTCTGCTCCTTATACTCTTCCGGGTAGAACTCAGCGGAAAAGAAAATTTCCCAAAAAAGGGTCCCCTATTGGTTGTCGGCAATCACACAGGAGCCATGGAAGTAATTCTGCTAAATGCATATTCCCCCAGGCAGATTGAAATGCTGAGCGCCGCAGACACTCCGGTTGAAAAAATCACAGAAACTATCAGTAATCTATACGGCACAATTCCACTTCGCCGGGGATCATATGACCGGGCAGCTTTAACTAAAGCTCTGGATGTCCTCGAGCAAGATGGAATTATTGGTCTTTTCCCGGAAGGAGGTATCTGGGAAGAGGGCAAGCAAAAACCGCTATCTGGAATTTCCTGGCTGAGTTACCGTTCAGGCGCACCAATACTCCCGGTTGGCTTCAACAACACTACAGGGGCGCTTAATGCCGGATTAAAGCTTAAACGACCTCACTTAAAAATGAAAGTCGGTCAGGTCCTACCAGCAGCCAAACTTCCTCAAGGCATGCCAAAAAAATCCTATTTCCAAGAATACGCCGCGCAGGTAATGGATGCGGTCTATGTGTTGGTACCTACAGAGGATGACCCCTCAGAAACAGAAATCATTGCTGAACGCTTTGAGATGGAACTTCACCTCAAAGATAAAACAGGTAAAACCATGGAATTACCTGGGGAACTCCAATTTCAGCAAGCTTCACAGCTGGCAAAATTTCTGCACCGACCGGCAATTCTGGACATATTTAGATCAAACCTGGAACTTCCAGTACATTCCATCCAGATTCTGAAGGATACGCCACCTGTTTCAGAATTAATTCAAGCTCTCCAATCAATTCTCCTCTATTTGGAAAAAGAGAATCCCTATCTTCTTACCTACAGATTTGGTATCAAGGGAGGGCTGGCAATGCAACAAGGACTGAGAGAGCTGCTTCGTATCCTGGAATGGTGTTCCAAAAATGACTTCCAGATCGCCATCACTCCCATACGCCGCTACTACTCCCTTAAGGAAGAACGTGAGATCACCGAGAGAGATCAAGAAATTTATCTGCCTTGGATGTAACCTCTCAATCTTTTTCTATCTGATCACTAAATATATTCCGTATTCTTAAAGTGCTGTCCAATCAAAGTTCCAGGTTCCTGTGTTAAAATAATAGTGCTCGTGCATTTATCATTAACATTGGAGAAATCACTTGGCGAAGGAAAAAAGGTCGGTTATTCAAGCTGCAGGGGGAATAATCTGGAAAGAAGAGAAGCAACAGAAAAAACTCGCAGTTGTTCATCGTCATAAACACAACGATTGGTCCCTTCCCAAGGGAAAGCTGGAACCGGGAGAAAGCTGGAAAAAAGCTGCTCTCCGGGAAGTCCTGGAAGAAACTGGGTGCATAGGCAAAATCCAGAAGTACGCCGGTAGCATTTCCTATATGCTGAATGGAAAACCTAAAGTAGTCCTCTTCTGGCACATGAAAATTAAGGGTTTTGCATCCGACAAGATGAACGGTGCAGTTGATGAAGTCCGTTGGGTATCTGTGGATGAAGCCCTTGAGCTTATAGACTACGAGGATGAAAAAAACCTCATCCAAACCAGTCCTTATAAGCGGGAAAAAGGAACCTGAGTCATGATTAATATCCTTGTGCTGGGTGCTTCCGGGTTCATAGGGGGTCATATCGCAAAAAAAGCACAGGATGTCGGTTGGAAAGTCTACGGCTTCAGAAGAAATTCATCATCAGTAGGTCATCTTCAAAATCAGGATATTGCCTGGGTGGAAGGCGATCTTGAGGACTTTTCATCTCTCAAGGCGGCCATGGCTGGTATGGATTATGTCTTTCATGCGGCAGGTTATTACCCTACTGATTATGATCCCAAAAAAGTATCCCAGCAAATAAATTTTGCAACTGAACAAATGAAAAATGTAATCCGGGCAACCAGAGAAGCCCGTGTAAAACGGTTAATCTACACCAGTACCTTATCCACCATCGGGCTTCCTCCTAAAAACGAAAACAGGTTGGCAGATGAACGGAACTTCTACAGACCCGGCTCTCTTCCCTCTAATGGGTACTACGAAGCGAAGTGGGCCATGGAAAAGGTTGCTCTTGAAGCAGCCAGGGTCGGTTATGACATAGTGGTGCTCAACCCGACAACTGTCTTCGGTCCTGGAGATGTCCATCTGAGTACAGGTGAGATTCTACTTATGATCGCCAAGGGTAAAGCAAGGGCTGTTCCCTCCGGCACAATAAACATCATTGACGTTCGGGATGCAGCCACTGCTCATATCAATGCTGCCCGGATCGGCAAAACTGGTGAACGGTATATCCTGGGAGGAGCGAATTATTCCATCCCTGAAGCAGCCGCTATCATAGCAAATATTGCTGGGGCTAAACCACCCAGCTTAACCCTTCCAGACTGGGTTCTTGATTATTACATCCGATTAGCTGACACCCTTCCCTTCATCCCCCACTCCCCATTTCACCTCAGGGCTTACAGACATTGGCAGGGGTATACCATAGACAAGGCAAAAAGAGAGTTAAACTTGCAATCCCGCTTCCTGGAAGAAACCGTTCGGGATAGTCTGCGCTGGTTCAGTCAGCAAAAGATCCTTTAATTCGCTTTAAATCCCAATACAACATACTCTTTTATTGGAAAGGTTCCCTTACATTGGTGTGCCCCCCGTAAGCCGGACAAATAAATAAAGGCCTCTCATAGATGATTATCTATGGTTG
>CBDVDO010000243.1:0-3268 GCA_965372765.1 uncultured Anaerolineales bacterium | reverse complement strand
ATTTCATAACCCCCAGCCCAGATCGTGATGATCTCGCCATCATTAAGGCGGAGGATATTCCTGGTAATAGGCAGGATAGAAGGTAAATCAGAGCCTATACAGGAAAAGTCCTCTGTGATGCCTGCGACCAGCCCCGACCCATTTTTTATCGCATAGAGGCGGTCTTCTCCTACTTTGCCGATCACAAAAGAGTAATCCCCTTCCAGATCCCGGGTTGCCATCCGGAGGGCTTCAATCATTTCGTATCCCTGGTCGTGGTAGCGCTCAACCGCATGGACACAGCTCTCGCCATCGTTTTCTGATCGAACTGTCATCCCTTCTGCCGCGAATTGCTCCCTTAGTTCCACATTGTTAACCACATTTCCGTTGTGGGCACCGACCAGATCCCCGTCAGTATCAAGGTGCGGTTGTGAGTTCAATTGGGAGGGGGCGCCAAAGGTGGCCCATCGCAGCTGGAGGATCGCCCGGTCTCCAGGCATATCTTGGAAGTTGTATTTTTCAGCGACATCCTGGATTCTTCCAGCATCCTTCCGGAGATCAATTTCTCCCTCCTGCGGGATGGTCGCAGCTCCTACGGTGTCGTAGCCGCGGTAGGATAACCGCTCACCCGCGCTAATCAGTATCGGTCCCAAGTTTTGAGTTTCTTTTGTAACAATTCCGAAAATGCCGCACATAGGCATACCATCCTTGAAGCAAATATTAGGTTTATCCAATAATCTGCGGGAAGAGGCAGATTAAGTGGAAATATTCTACCACCTGGGAGTAATTGATGCAGTTTCCTAATGACACTATTTAAAGGGAGTAGGGCACTGGGTTAGGCAGGAGATCACGGCTCCTGGTTAGATTTTCGGGTGGAGAAATGACCCTGGAATTAATCAATGATAAAATAGGAATACTGTTTTTAGATTGCAGCTATTTAAGGAAATTTTTTATGACAGATAAAATTTCAGCGGTTGTATTTGAACGTCTGGTTGATCTTGCCTCGTTGGAGCTTCCGAAAGGAGAAGGTGAATACCTGCTGAAGGAATTAAACAATCAAATGATCTCCGTTGAGGTCCTGGAATCAATTCCCGTTGATGCGGAAACAGGGACTGCGGCGCATGGAATTCCTTATTCGGAAATGAACAGCCCTGTTCCCCGGGAGGATGTTGCCCGCCAGGATCCCCACCGGGAGGATATCCTGAAACAAGCGCCAGAACTTGAAGATGGATATATTGTAGTTCCGGATATATCCCATGAGGAGCTGGATTAACTCATGAAAACTTGTTATCTTCCCGCTTTTGCAATTGCTGATTTAATTAAAACCCGACAGATTTCTGCGGTAGAAGTATTGGAGGAGACTTTGGAACGGGTTCGGGATGTGGACGGCAGGTCAGGACAGGTTGACTCATCCCAAGCGCAATCCAAAGAAGACCTTAGTAGTGTCCATGCGTTTACTGTGCTGGCAGATGAACACGCCCGGGGCCAGGCTGAAAAGATAGACCAGATGGTGAAAGCAGGAGAGAATCCTGGTCCATTGGCAGGTGTCCCTTATACTGCCAAAGATATCTTTACTGTGAAAGGCATCCCTGCGACAGCAGGTTCAAAAATCCTATCCAATTACGTTGCTCCCTACACGGCAACAGTCGTAGAGCGGATGGAAGAAGCTGGCGCCGTGATGATAGGAAAAGTTAACCTGGACGAATTTACCTATGGGTCTTCTAGCGAATCATCTGCTTTGAAACCGGTTCCCCGGAATCCCTGGGATACCAGCAGAGTTACGGGGGGGTCTTCCGGCGGCAGCGCTGCAGCAGTGGCTGCTGGAGAAGGAGCGATTTCGTTGGGAACGGATACCGGAGGCTCAATCCGGCAACCCGCAGCATTTTGCGGAACAGTAGGGTTAAAACCGACCTACGGCAGGATTTCCCGCTATGGGCTGATCGCTTTTGGATCTTCCCTGGATTGCCCAGGTCCTCTCACTCGAAATGTGACGGATGCAGCCCTGGTCCTGCAGGCAATCGCCGGAGAGGATCCCAGGGACAATACGGCTGCAGTGGTCCCGGTACCGGATTATTTAGCTGAACTGGAGAAAGATATCCGAGGGTTGAGGATTGGTCTCTCGGAGGAATTTTTCAGGGTCACGTATTTTGATACGGAAACTGGCGAACTTAAGGAAAATCCCATAGATGGTGAAATCAAGGATGCTGTATTAAGTGTGGCCGGATTTTTGGCTCAATTGGGAGCGGATATAGTGATTGATGTCCCACTTCCCCATACAAAATATGGGATCCCGACTTATTTCGTAATTTCACGGGTAGAAGCTTCGTCGAATTTGCTCAGATACGATGGTGTGAAGTATGGCTTCCGGACTGATCAACCGTTTGAAGATTTGCGGGAGTTGTACCGGAAGACAAGAGGTGCCGCATTTGGTGTGGAGCCAAAACTCCGTATGCTGATGGGCATCTATTTAAGCGCTGCCCAATTTGATAAGGGATATTACCAGCGGGCACTGAAGGCTAGGGCGCTCATCCGGAGTGATTTTGAAACCATCTTTGATCCCAAGGGGAATTATCGCCTGGATGCACTGCTGACACCGACAACCCCCACTACGGCTTTTCCTATTGGCGGTGTTTACGGCGATTCCGTGTTAATGCAGTATTCAGATCAGCTGACAGTGACTACAAATCATGCTGGGATTCCTGGTTTATCCATACCGGTGGGTTTTGATAAAAAAGGCTTGCCAATCGGCGCTCAATTCCTGGGACCGGATTATTCTGAAGGACTTTTGTTGCGGTTGGGTCGCGCTTTTGAGAAGGTGACAGCAAACGAGGATTGGCGGAACAGACGCCCTTCACTACTTCCTGCCAATGACTGAGAATCATGACGCAATTGCAGTTCTCGGCAATGTGACTCTGGATATCATTTGTAAAACAGTTGATGATGTTCCCAGACACGATTCAATTACCTTTCAGGAAGCTGCAGTGACGCCGGGAGGCTGTGGATCTAATACAGCAATCGGGCTTGCCAGGGAAGGGGAAACGGTTTATTTAATTGCCTGCATCGGGGACGACGATGCAGCAAATATTCTCTGCCAGACTTGGGATAGAACGGGGGTTGATATCAGGTTTGTTCAGCAATTTAAAAACCAAGGATCCGGTGTTAGTGTTGGATTGGTTGATAGTGATTTCCAGCCCCGATTTGTCCATACCGCAGGCGCTAACGCGAAACTTAAACCAGAAACCCTGGAACCAGTCAAACTAAAAGAGCTTAAGGTTCGATTATTGCATGT
>CBDVDO010000242.1:0-3280 GCA_965372765.1 uncultured Anaerolineales bacterium | reverse complement strand
GCGGAAGCGGACCTATTGAAATTACCGCTAATTTTAATGTCGAAGCAAACACAAACCTGGTGAACATGTTTGTGGAAACCACACCCTTCTATCTTAACGGAGAGACCTCTAATCCGGAAGTTGACCCCATACCATTGGATGAGTCCTCAGGCGTTGAGATTCTCCCAAACGGTGCCACGCTTATTCTGGGCACAAACCCGGCAGGCTATATCGGTGACGGGGATCCTGTTGATGGCTATCCATCCCGCAAGACCGTTACACTCTCTTTTCAGAGCAGTGATACTATGTTCAGCGACTCAGTCGCCGTTACAGTTACATGGGATCAGGATGACCCTGTAAAAGCGGCAGGACAGTATTTTGCCAAGATCAAGCTCACGTGTCTGGTAGAGCCTCCGGAATAATGCAGCCGTGCACGCAGCCGTGCATTTTGAAATATCAAAAGATGTGTATAAATAACAGGTGTAATGATACGAATGCCGTATAAATATTAACCTTTTGGAAAAGGAGCGAAAAAATGAAAAAGATCCTAGTTGTTTTTATGAGTATGATGCTTTGCTTGTTTGCTTTTGCCCCGGTGGCTTTTAGCGATACGGAAGATGATGCCGTTGCCGAGATGAATGTAACAGTAGACCCGAATATCACTGTCGGTGATAATCCTGGCGATGTACAAATGAGTGTACAAACCGGCGATGTTTCGGGTACATTTGTGTTCCAGGTAGACGCAAACATGCAGTATGTTGACATTCAGGTCGGAGCGTCGAACCTTTACAAGGCTGACGATCCTAATAGTGAAGTAGACCCAATTCTCGTCAATGAAGGTGCGGGAGTGGATGTTACTCCAACTAGTGGAGAAGGTGCTATTCTTGCTTTTAATTCACCCACTGGATATGAGATTGACGGTTTCCCTGCGGTAATGACCCATACAGGAACATTTGAAAGCAGCCAGAATGGCCATTTCAGCCAACCTGTTGATGTAACGGTTACCTGGAACCAGGATGATCCTGAAAAACCTCAGGGCGATTACAGCGGTTTTGTGCAGTTCTACTGCATGATGGTAGGCATGTAGTTGTACAGAAAGACATTCTTGAAATAGGAACAATCTAAATACGGCGTTCGTACATTATTGGGGTGTTTGAACAATATTGTTTGAACACCCTTTTTCATTCTTTATGGAAGAACCGGTTTGTTGCCTTTTAGGAGGAAACATCAAAATGCATTTAAAACGTTTACAATTGGTCTTATTGATAGGTGGTCTGATCCTTTATCTTGGAGCTGGAAATCTTTGGGCCGCTGTTGGAATCTCTCCGGCTTATGTCGAGCTAAGCCTCGACAAGAAAAGACCTGCAGGCAAATTTGTTATCAGGAATACCGGAGAAAAAACGGAAAGATACCGAATCAAGGCAAGCCATTTTGAATTAGGAACAAATGGTGAGTTAATAAAACTTCCTCCAAATAAGAATTCCCTGGTACCATGGATTAAGTTTAACCCAAAGGAATTTTCCTTGCCGCCCAAGAGCAGACGCGCCGTCCGGTTCGTGATAGTTCCAAGGGGCAAGTTGCCTGACAAGGCATATTGGGCGTTCATGGAACTGGAACCGCTGAAAGCTAATGTAGCAAAATCAAAGGATGCAGACGGAAGAACATTTAGTGTAAATGTGCTCACATCGATTTTGGTACCCATATTTGCGACAAAGGGTAAACTATCGTATGACGCAAGTATTGAAGACATTAAAATTGTACCACAAGAATCGGGGACAGGTGTCGAAGTGATGGTTACCAATAAGGGAAAAGGCATTATTACTGCCAAAATAAATTATGAAATACTAGACACTTCAGGCAACGTCGTCAATGAAGGACTGCTCGGCAAAAGTTATATTTTCCCGAGTGCCCAGAGAAAGTTTCGCAAACTCATTAACACCGAAATCCCAAAAGGAGATTATATGGTTAAGGTGGTCTGTGAATCGAGGAAACTGAAAAAAATCCTCACGAAAACAATTCAGCACACGTGGTAGCCGTTCTACCAACAATTATGGAGATATATACATCTGTTGTCCAGGAAGATGCAGTCTATTATCATCAGCCTTGTTGTTGCGACATGTCTATGCTTTTACCCTGTTGAGGCGCGATTACAAGAACCCGCATCTGGTTCGGCACAACCTGCCAACTGTGATGAGCCTTTAGCACAAGAGGGGCCTGCCTATTACCCCACTGAGAATACAATTTCTGATTCAGAAACCTCCTTAGAAACAGTTGAGACGGAAGTTTCTGCTTTCTCTCTCAGAGGAAAGCGGCGTCGGGAAAGATTAGAGATCCTCGATCTTGATATTCTCATAACGCCTGCCGGGCACCGTTTCTTCCCCCTCTTTCGATTGTTGGATGCCCTGAAGTTGGAATGGACAGAGGAAAACCGCCAGATCCTGTTTCAACCTGAAGGTTGTCCGGAGGTTGTCCTCGATATCCAAAAAAATGAAATCAAAGTCAACAATGTTACCAAACCTGTAGAACTCATCCTGGCGGTGTCAGACATCACCATGGAACAGGATATTTTCCTGCTTCCAGAAGTAATTTCCGAAATTTTTGCTATTGAGCTTGAGTGGGATGATGAAGCCTACGCCTTTAAAGCCAGCACAGAGATGTCATTGCACATATGGAAGCGTCCAAAAGGGGTATCACTTCTTGGAATTGAGACCGAGGAACTGGTGGCGAAACTCCCGGAAGCCCACGGCCATGCTCTTCCAAGCCGGCGAAAATTAAGTCTCGATTTCATGGAGCTTCAAGCCCAAATAAAATACAAAGCGGTTGACCCAAATTCTTCCGGAGAACTGCAAATCAGTTCTCTTGAGCAGACCCTGTGGGGGGCATTTGCGAACGGTAGGTATAAGATTAAAATAACGGAACCTTACCAGACCTATGACGGATCGAAGTTTGAAAGCGAAGAGGGTCCCCCTGTCATGGTCGATTATGGGGAATGGAGGTATGCGACAGAGAATGCCGAAACTGTTGCCGGCGATTCTAACTTTGGTCTCAACGACCTGATCTTTCCCACTGTAGGCATGGCGGGACTTCGCATTAACGGGATATGGGGTTTTGATGAAACGGCTAAAGACAAAGATCCGTCTGAGTTCGGGCTTCGCAATAGGTTCACAGCGCCGCTGAAGTTCGAAGGATATGCCCCAGTTGGCTCCCATGTCGAATTGATCGTGAATGATCGGGTCATTGATACGGATGAAGTTATAACGAGTCTTCCCTCTATGCCCGGAACCGGAATGTATAGCTTCGA
>CBDVDO010000241.1:0-3284 GCA_965372765.1 uncultured Anaerolineales bacterium | reverse complement strand
ACAATCCCTACCACCCCCTTCTAAATCGTGCTATTATTTCATTATGATTGCAGCCTTGATTAAATCAATGCGCCCGAAACAGTGGGTCAAGAGCATATTCATTTTTACTGCACTGATCTTTGACCGGAAGCTGCTGGACCAAAGCGCCTTTCTCCACACGCTGGCCGGAGCGATCCTGTTTAGTTTGATCTCCAGCGCTGTTTATATCATTAACGATATTGCAGATCTTGAAGCAGATCAAAACCACCCAAAAAAGAAACTGCGCCCGATTGCCTCAGGCAAACTTCAAATACCGGTCGCCTGGGCTGCAGGAATTGGATTAATCCTGATTTCACTTCCACTGGCATATATACTTTCACCAGCTTTTTTTGGAATATGCACAGTCTACTTAACCCTGAATTTGTTCTATTCCTCCTGGTTGAAACATGTTCCCCTGATCGATGTGCTTGTACTGGCGTCCTTTTATATCCTGCGGGTGACAGCTGGCGTTACTTTAATTGAGGTGAAACGCTTTTCCCCCTGGTTGTATGTTGTAACATCCTTATTTGCTTTATTTATCGGTTTGGGAAAACGGCGAGCTGAACTGGTTTTACAGATCAACAATTCCAGCGAGTCGCGGCCTGCCCTTGATGGATACTCGATTGCGCTGCTGGATCAGCTGATTAATATCGTTTCCGGAACCACCATCATAGCCTACAGCTTGTATACTTTTTCAGCGCCGAATCTGCCTGAAAATCATTCCATGATGTTGACCATTCCTTTTGTCTTATATGGGATCTTCCGCTATCTATATTTAATCCAGGTTGGAGAAGGAGGAGCGCCGGAGGATATTGCCCTCTCTGATCGCCCTCTTCAGGCGGCGATCCTGCTCTGGTCATTCACCATCCTGATAATATTCTATATTTATTAATCCATGCCTGCTTTTACTGCAACTGCCCCCGGTAAAATTATCTTGTTTGGCGAACACGCGGTCGTTTACGGCGAACCTGCGATTGCTGTTCCAGTCTCCTCTATCCAGGCCAGGGCCAGTGTTAATGCCGTGATTGGCGGAAGCTCTGGTGAAATTCACATTGATGCGCCAGACATCTCCCTCTCAGCCCCTGTAATGGAGTTGGATCCGGATCACCCTCTGCGGGCGGCTGTCATGGCGGTGTTGGGCAATAATGATCCAAGGGAAATTCCAGCCTGCAATATTCATATTTCCTCAACAATTCCAGCTGCATCAGGGTTGGGCTCGGGAGCAGCCGTGTCGGCGGCTTTAATCCGGGCGCTGTCCGCGTTTTTAGGCCAGAGATTAACAAATGAACAAATCTCTCAGCTCACCTTTGAAGTAGAGAAGATCCACCATGGCACTCCCTCTGGAATTGACAATACAGTCATTGCCCATCAAAAACCAGTCTATTATCTAAAAGGCGAGCCGTTTCAGTTTCTCTCAATCGGCAAACCATTTTCAATCCTGATCGCTGGTAGCGGGATTCCCGGTCATACGCGGAAGGCAGTTCAGCAAGTTCGGCAAAATTGGATTAACGATCCTGACCGATATGATTCGTTATTTAAGTCTATCGGCGAGATTTCAAAGATGGCAAAAGAATTGATTGAAACCAGCTCTCCGGAGGATCTTGGTCCGTTGATGAATGAGAACCATATTCTGCTGCAGGAATTGGGAGTTTCCACCCCTGAATTAGATTTACTTGTGGATACCGCAAGACAGGCCGGCGCGCTGGGGGCAAAACTATCCGGTGGAGGGCTAGGGGGAAATATCATCGCTCTGGTGGGTGAGGATACAGATCAAATCACCAAGGCATTAACCAAATCCGGCGCAGTTTATACAATGAACTCCACTATCCAATCCACCAAAATTCCAGGGTAATAATCAAGAAAAATCGACTGGCCTCTGTCTGATTCTTAAACTTTTTCTTCATAAATAGAAAATACTCCCTGTGGTATGATGGGTTGGATTATTTTGAGAAGGAGAATGACAAAAGATGAACATATCAATGTGGCGAAAAGCCTTACAGATCATCCCAAAAATCAGCAAAGAAGAATGGGATGAGCTGGATCTTGTTTCCCGCTGGTTAATCGCCACCCGGGCAGCTGTCCTGGTGACAACCTTTTTATCTACATTGTTAGCAGGAATATTTGCTTTCCGTGCAGGCGAGTTTAAATTCTGGCCTTGGCTGTTGGTCACCTTTGGGCTGTACCTGGCCCACGGCACAAACAATTTCTTAAATGATTATACGGATTTCGTTCGCGGTGTAGACGAAGATAATTATTACCGGGCTCAATATGGACCTCACCCCCTACTCCACGGTTTGATGACCAAGAAGGAACTGCTCACTTACGCTGCTGTTACCGGCATTGTGGCTGCCGCCTGCGGAGTCGCTTTGGGTATTATGAGGGGAGAATATACCTGGCTTTTGATGGGATTGGGCGCCTTTTTTGTGCTTTTTTACACCTTCCCCCTGAAATACATAGCTCTGGGCGAATTTGCTGTGCTGGTTGTTTGGGGACCTCTGATGGTTGGGGGCGGATATTACGTCATTACCGGATTACCCTGGAATTGGAATATTGTCCTGGCGAGTTTGCCGCACGCCCTTGGCGTGACCGCGATGCTATTTGGCAAGCATATTGATAAACTGGGGCAGGATAAAGAACTCAAGATTTACACCTTACCGGTAGTCCTGGGAGAAACATCGGCTCGCTGGACTATGACCATCCTGCTTATAGTGGAATACTTGATAGTTATTTATCTGATCTTCACTCACTTTTTCACACCGGTGATGCTGCTGGTACTGGCAGCGCTGCCCATTCTCGTCAAAATCTGGCCGGTTCTTTCAAATCCAAAGCCTGATGAGAAACCGGAAGACTTTCCAGATGTATGGCCAAATTATTTTGTAGCAGTGACGTTTCATCACACCCGGAATTTCGGCGGGTGGTTTATTCTAGCTGTTATAGTTGATACAGTGGTTAAACTGATTTGGCCTGGTTTCTGGGGATAATCAAATTTTCGCCAGGAAATAGTCCTGAAAAACAATTAATATTAACCCGCCCTGTTTCCGTCTCTTGACCCTACCTCAAGCCCTGACTACAATACCTTTATGGAGAATATCGGACCAAATCACTCTGGAGATCAATTGGTTTTTCTAAAACTCGGTGGATCTCTTATCACCGACAAACACTCTTCCCGGTCCCCTCGCCGGGATGTGATCAACCGCATTGCCAGAGAGACAGCTAACTCTCTTCACAAAAACCCTGGTTTGCAAATCATTCTGGGGCACGGTTCG
>CBDVDO010000240.1:0-3288 GCA_965372765.1 uncultured Anaerolineales bacterium | reverse complement strand
TCAATTCTTTGTTGAAGGGTTAGCGGAATTGCTTCTCCTCTATTCTCATCAACCTGCCCTGGTGTCGAAATCCCATAATAATTCTCCACCCGGGCTAAATACTCAATTAATTCCTCCTGGGTAGCAAAACGTTCAACAGTGATATTTTTTGTTAGCGGACGGGGTTCTTGCTGAAGGAATTCCAGGAGATATGGATTGTTGATCCCAAATACTTCAACAGCGACCTCAGCCAGCATCTTAACTTCTTCAATTTCAGTTTCCTGATAAAGTTCCCCAAAATTCACATCCACTACGTAAACTGTTTGATTTCCTGCCAGTATGTGTCCATTGCGATCCAAGATCAAACCCCTGCGGGAAGCCGCAGTTTCCCACTGTCCCAACAACCCCGTTATTGGAAGATTAGTGGTATTCACCATCAGTTGAATTCGCACCATCTGGGCGATAATTGCCAGAGCAAATACCGTGAATAAACCTGCTATGCTAATATAACGCCAGCTGTAGGTGATCTTTTCGTTCATAATCCCTCAAACGGACGAAGGAAATCCGTCAACTTCCTGCCTATCCAATCAATCAAGCTTTCGTGGTATCCAACTAAATTGACGTTTATCACTGTAGGACTGCTATCACCAGCCGCCTCAAAACACGGCTGTATTTGCTGGTCATATCCGGAAACGGGCACATAAAAAACTTCTCCCGGATAAGGTGGGCGGAATCCTAACTCTATAGCCTTCTTTTCCATTACTTCAAACCTGGACAGAACAGCAATCTGATTTCGATAATTGACACTGAGGTAAACCAGCTGATCGATCTCATCTTTTGCCTGCTGAAGCTGCCTGCCCATCGATACAACACGGGCTGAAACAACCAAATAAAGTACCAACATTACAGCCGCAATGACGATTGTCATGAAAATACTACCGATGATCTGAAGTTTTTGACGTCGAGGAGAATTCGAATAGGCTTGGATTAAGGATTCTGTCATTGTTGTGTCTCGTTGAATTTACTCTGATGCTGACTGCTAAGTATCCTTTAATTAATTGCAAGCCTTGTGCCATAAAATCTCAAATTTTTTCTGCTACGCGCAATTTTGCGCTTCGTGACCGGGGATTATCCAATATTTCCTTATCTTCAGGCCTTATTGGTCGTCTACTAATTTCTTTTAGCTGTTTTTTGTGCTCGCAAACGCATTGAGGTATTTCCGGAGGACAGATACAATCTTTGCTTTCCTTACGGAAAAATTGTTTTACTATCCGATCTTCCAGTGAATGAAAAGCAATGACTGCCAACCGCCCTCCTGGATTCAATGCATCCAGCGCTGTGGGCAAGAAAGCTTCAAGAGCTTTCAGTTCTTGATTTACTGCAATTCTCAGCGCCTGGAAGGTTCTTGTTGCAGGATGAATTCGCGATGGTTTATTTCGTATGGCGCTTTCAATGATGTCCGCTAATTCCTGTGTGTCTTCAAGAGGGCGGTTAGCAATGATCGCATCTGCTATTTTCCTGGAATATCTTTCTTCTCCATATCTGAAGATCAGATTAGCCAAATCATCTTTCGAGGATTCATTTATCAGATCAGCAGCTGAGAAAGGCTGTGAAGTGTCAAAACGCATATCCAACGGACCGGATTTTCGAAACGAAAATCCTCTTTCTGGATTATCCAGCTGCATAGAGGAGAGCCCCAGATCAAGCAAAATGCCGTCAACGGATTTCCAATTAAGATTGTTAAGGTGCAATTTAAGATCGGTATATGAACTATGAATAAGAACAACCCGGTTCCCAAATTCAGCTAGACGACTTTCTGCAATTTCCAGGGCAGCCGGATCGCGATCCAAGCCTAATAACTTTCCTTCTGGGGAAATTGCCTTTAATATTCCCTGAGCATGACCACCTGCCCCAACTGTTCCATCTATATACAATCCGCCAGGAATCAGATTTAAGGTATCAAGCACTTCATGGAAAAGTACCGGTACATGCTGCATGGAAAAGCCTAAATATCCAAAGCAGCAAAACGCTCAGCGTTTGAATCTGCATCCTGTAAAAGTTGATTTTGGGTATCCCAGGCATCAGGAGACCAGATTTCCAAAGCTTCTCCGACTCCAACAACAATTGCTTCTGAAGATAAGTGAGCAACTTCCCGTAAATATTTCGGAATCAGGATCCGGCCATTGTTGTCAATATCAACCTGTTGAGCTGTAGAAAATATCAACCGCCGCAGCTGACGGGCTGTGGGATTGGTAGAACTCATTTCTGTAACCCGTTCGTAGATCGATACAAAAGCAGCCTCTGGCAGCACTCGCAGGTTTTGATCAAAACCCTGAGTTAAATAAATTGTTCCGTCCAACAATTCGCGGAACCGGGCTGGTACAATCATCCTGCCCTTATCATCTAAGGAATGCCGATACTGTCCTAAGAACATATGTTCGATTACCGCCTTAAACGCGGATCGCCGGTTTCCCGGCGAACCACTATTTACCACTTTCTCCCACAATTTACCCACAGTATAAGTGAAAATGCCCCTTTTTGCAAGTAAAAACCCACTTAAATTGGTCATTTAACCTTAAAAATCTGTAATTTCGGGGTGTTTCCCCCCACCTGCCTGTTTTTAGACGTGTTTATTGAGTGTGTCCATTAAAGATTTTTCACCGTTACCGGGGGTATTCCTGACAAAATTTGGGACTGGTGGGGGGCACAGTTTACCCCTGAATTGTGCTCCCCACCTTGAATTTTTATTCAGCAGACCTCAACGGAAGATTTTTTTGCTGATGGGCTATAATTCTCACTATGGAAAATTCCAGAGAACCCTTCCCTGCTGCTAATTGGCGAATCATCATCTCGGACCCTCTTCCCGGAGCAATGAACATGGCTATTGATGGGGCCATATTATCTGCAGTTGGAAAAGATGAAGTACCCCCTACCCTGCGGTTGTACCGCTGGAATCCTCCTTGCTTATCTCTTGGGTACAGCCAGCCGTTTTCTGATCTGGACCAGGATCAACTCCGTTCCAGAGGCTGGGATGTTGTCCGCAGACCGACCGGGGGGCGAGCAATACTGCATACAGATGAGTTGACCTACGCTGTTATCGGTCCAAAAACGGATCCCCGCCTAAAAGGCAGGTTGATGGAAAGCTATCGGCGCTTGTCCAAAGCTCTGTCCGAATCATTAAAAATATTGGGGCTGCCGGTTCAGGTCCATTCAGGGAAAAATCCCGACTCAACAAATCACCCGGTTTGTTTTGAGAATCCATCAGATTTTGAGATTACAGTTGAAGGGAAAAAAATAATTGGCAGCGCC
>CBDVDO010000239.1:0-3292 GCA_965372765.1 uncultured Anaerolineales bacterium | reverse complement strand
ATAAACAGGTAAAATAGTCCCCATCATCTGGGCCCATGGCGCAGTTGGGAGCGCGCCTCAATGGCATTGAGGAGGTCGTGGGTTCGAGTCCCACTGGGTCCACAAACATCGGCACTAAGGTTTGATTTTGTGCCTGAATATTTAATATCCGGGAGTAGTAGATTAACTGCCAGAGAGGTGAAATCAACAGCTGAAAATTTCACCAGGTGTGCCCGCAGTGCACAGAGGAAAAATCGAACTCGCCCGGCACGTTTAAATACGTGGATTTGCCCCTGAAATCAAGTAAGTGGCAACGGTCCTGCCCGATACAGCAGCCCCAAGAGGTGGTGAAGTCAAACCACAATCAGGGTGGTACCGCGGAGATTTCCTTCCTTCGTCCCTGAACGGCGAAGGATTTTTCGTTTTAAAGTACTGGTAAATCGTTATAGATAGATTTCAGAATAAAGTTTGTCTTCATCAGGGAGATGGGAATATGACTTCAGAATATAAACCTGGCAGCATTGAGCCCAAATGGCAGAAAAAATGGGAAACGGATGGACTCTACCAAGCGGATATTGACCAGTCAAAGAAAAAGTTTTATGCACTCACCATGCTGCCTTACCCTTCCGGAGAGATGCATATTGGCCACTGGTATGCCATTGCCCCCTCGGATGCCAGAGCGCGATTTAAACGCATGCATGGCTATAATGTCATGTTTCCTATGGGGTTTGATGCTTTTGGCCTGCCGGCAGAAAACGCTGCAATCCAGAGAGGTATTCATCCCCAAAAATGGACTTTTGGAAATATCGACCGTATGCGAGCGCAATTAAAAACCATGGGGACCATGATTGACTGGCGGAGAGAAGCAATCTCGGCAGATCCGGAATATTATCATTGGACCCAATGGTTCTTCATCCAGTTATTTAATAATAATTTGGCCTATCGAAAACAGTCCCCCGTGGATTGGTGTCCCCAATGCAATACAACTCTCGCCAGGGAACAGGTTCATGGTGATGACCGTCACTGTGAACGCTGTGGCACCCAGGTGATTAAGAAGGACCTGGACCAGTGGTTTTTTAAGACCACCAATTATGCTGATGAGCTGCTGGATTTTTCGCAGATTGATTGGCCGGACCGGGTTAAAACCCTGCAGACCAATTGGATTGGCCGGTCGGAAGGGGCGGATGTATTCTTTAAAACCGAAGATGGAGACGAGTTAACTGTCTTTACCACCCGGCCGGATACGTTGTGGGGCGCAACATTCATGGTGCTGGCTCCTGAACATCCGCTGGTAGAGAAAATCACGACCACGGAACAGAAGGCTGCTGTCGCGGCTTACCAGAAAGAGGCGGACCAAAAAACGGAAATCCAGCGGGCAACTGTGGATAAAGAAAAATCGGGCGTCTTTTCAGGTGGGTATGCAATAAACCCGGTAAATAAAGCCAGGATACCGATCTGGATCGCGGATTATGTGATGATGGGGTATGGATATGGAGCGATCATGGCTGTGCCAGCTCATGATGAACGGGATTTTGAATTCGCCCGCCAGTATGGCCTGGAAATTACACCAGTGATTCAGCCAAAAGGGGAAAAATTTGACGGCGAAACGATGCTGGAAGCCTATGTCGGACCGGGATCGATGATTAACAGCGCACAGTTTGATGGGACGGAAGTAACGGATCAAAAGGGAAGGGCAAATCCCGGTCTGGGAAAAGTGATTGACTGGCTGGAAAAAGACGGTTTGGGAAAAGAAACCGTTAGCTACAAACTGCGGGATTGGCTGATATCCCGTCAGCGCTATTGGGGCGCGCCAATTCCAATGATTATCTGCGAAACCTGCGGCTGGAATCCAGTTCCTGAGGAGGAGCTGCCCGTACTGCTCCCGGAAGAAGTGGAGTGGCTGCCAACCGGGGAAAGTCCATTAAAACTGCACCCGACCTGGAAAGATACCACCTGTCCCAAGTGTGGTGAACAGGCAACCCGGGAGACAGATACCATGGATACATTTATGTGTTCTTCCTGGTATCACCTGCGTTATCTGAGTCCAAAATATAAAGAGGGTCCTTTTGATCAAAAGGAGTATGACTACTGGATGCCGGTAGATACCTACACTGGAGGAATTGAGCATGCCACTATGCATCTCATTTACACCAGGTTTTTCCACAAAGCTTTAAGGGATCTGGGGATAACTGAAGCGAATGAACCGATGATCCAATTGAGAAATCAGGGTATGCTCTTGTCCGAGGATGGGAAAAAAATATCCAAGAGCCGAGATGGTGAAAGTGTCAAGGAAGGCAAAGTAGATGACCTGAAGAAACCTGCGGTTGGAGAGCCAATGCTGCAGTTGAGAAATCAGGGTATGGTGCTGGGGGAGGATGGCGAAAAGATGTCTAAAAGCCGGGGTAATGTAATCGCCCCGGATGACCTGGTTGCCCTCTATGGCGCGGATACCGTGCGGGCTTATTTGATGTTTTTTGCCCGTTGGGATTTGGGAGGACCCTGGAACAGCCAGGGTATTACGGGAACAGAACGCTGGTTAAAACGGACCTGGGCTTTGTACACAGAGACCGGGGTGAAAGGCGACCCTTCGGATGAGCTGATCCGGGATCTGAAGCGTGAAGTCCACACTGCGCTGGACCGGATTAGCAAGGATTATGAAAGATTTGAGTTTAACACCATTATTTCCACCCTGATGGAATTGCTGAACACCCTCTATGAGGCTCAACGGAAGGGAGCGGCAGGATCGAAAGACTGGATGGAGATCCTGGAAACCTATCTGCTGATGATGGCGCCAGCTGTCCCTCATATCGCAGAAGAGCTGTGGACCAATGTACTTGGCAAATCCTATTCCGTTCATGCTCAACCCTGGCCGGAAGTGGACCGGGAAATGATGGAAAAATATGAGATCACCCTGATTGTCCAGGTGAATGGAAAACTGAGAGACCGGATCGTAGTCCCGGTTGATATCAGCAAAGAAGAGGCTGAGAAGACAGCCCTGGCAAGTGAAGGTGCAGCGCCGTACATGGAGGGTAAAGAAGTCAGGAAGGTGATTGTGGTACCCGGGCGCCTGGTGAATATAGTGGTCTAAGGGAGTTATAGTTTACAGTATTCAATGTTCTGTGTATGAGAGATGCGGGAAAGCAGGGGAATGACCTTGACTGATTACAGGTATACCGGGCAGCGGCTGGACGGTTACATTAAGTTGATCGACATGGGAGCACGGCGCTTCGACCCAGAACTTGGACGTTTCATCAGCGCTGATACCATTATACCCAATCCTGGGAATCCTTTAGACACGGATCGCTACATGTAT
>CBDVDO010000238.1:0-3296 GCA_965372765.1 uncultured Anaerolineales bacterium | reverse complement strand
CGGGTGAGGCCAAAACCCAGATCTTCATTATCCAGCGGATATTCCAACCCCTTCGTCGTGATCCTCGACTCGCCAGGAGCCAGCGAGAGCAGGGAAACAATATCGCCAGGAGCTCCGTTCAGAGTCAGTGATTCTCCAGGGCGCAGGGCACACACTTCCTCTCCACCGCAGATTAACCTGATTTGGGAGGTGAGCTCCGGGTGAGCTAAAAGCAGCAAGTTGCCAAAGGTCATATCCAGCCGTCCGCCAACCGCGCCGTAAACGATGATCTCTGATGCTCCTTTCCCCTGGGCATGGAGCAAGGCCAGCTCCAGATCAGTTTGGTCCTTTTGAGCAGGACAGCGGATAACCAGCACGCCGGCATTCAGCCATTCCTGGATCAAGTTCTTCGAGGTGGAATCAAGATCTCCGATCAAAACGTCGGGGATTATTCCCAGGGTGTGGCAGTGTCCGCTGCCGCCGTCAGCGGCGATCACCAGGTCATCGTCGGAGATATTTATTTCATTTACTGTCTGGCAAAACTCGCCGTTGGCGAAAATGATTGCTTTCATGGTTTTTTCTCACTGTTGTTAGAATGTTTAAGGTTTAACGTTTAATGTTTAAGCATTCTTATTTATCAAACGTACCTCGTTTACTCAATACACCCGGTCATGAATGACCGGGCTAATAACAGCGCCCAATAAATTGGGCTTGGTTCTTCCTCGCCTGTGATTTAAAGCCCAACGGGCGCAGTTTTTAGCCGGGGGATTTATCCCTCGGGTTTTGATCACAAAGCTCAAGCAGGAGCCCTTCGGCTACGCTCAGGACAGGAGCCAGCTCCTGCGGGATAATGCCCGGGAGAGATGCCTCTCTCCCTTGAGCATTGAAATTGAATGGTTCCTTGCTCCCCCTTCCAGCTGGAAGGGGGAATCTGCTTTTTTTTTACTCCTTGCGTTTCCTCTCTATACCCGGTCATGAATGACACGGGCTAATAACAGCGCCCAATAAATTGGGCTTGGCTCTTCCTCGCCTGTGATTAAAAGCCCAACGGGAGCAGTTTTTAGCCGGGGGATTTATCCCTCGGCCAGAGGACATCCTCATCTTTTCACTCAGTCACCAAATCTCCCAGTCCCCTGTCCTGAGTAGCGCGACAGAGGAGCGCATATCGAAAGGCCTAGTCTTCTTTTAAACCTTCAACGAAAAAATCCTCCAGTTGGAGGATTTGGTATATGCATTCCTCCGCCGGCATGATCCGGATCAGGTTCGCGGGTCGAAAACGGTTGTTTTCCTCTCAGCCTCAACTTCGGCTCCCCGTGCTTATTTAGTAATCTAAGGATAGTATAAGAAATGACTGGCTTAATGTCAAGGCACCGGAACTTGGAAATGGCATCCTTTGAGGATCCCGTTTCCTTTCCCCTCGATGGGATTTTCTCTCGGTCACATATAACGCTGGAGAGTTTCTTTCAAAACCGCCTGATTCTGGACGGAAAAGCTGGGCAGAATTTGCCGGATCACCCGGAGTATTCTTGGTTTGGAAGCGGTGGAAAGCTGCCGTTCCAGGAAATATAAACTTTCCTGCTCAGACCGTTTGACCAGGGTTTTTAGGAGGATCAGGATCTCTTTAACCAGGCCCTTTTCTTCGACCAGTAGGATCCTGTCCAATAATTTATACAGCCTGGGAAGGTTATCAAAATCATGATCATAAGCAAAGGGAACCAATCCAAATAAAACAGCCTGGCAGTTCCCCTTGGTGGGTGATGAGGCCAGCTCTTGGAGAAAGTTCAGCACCAGCTCCGGATTTTCTGTGGATAGGCGGGAGACTCCCCGGGTTGTCAGGATAGACCGGATCACATCGGAATCGCAGGAAGATATCCAGGATTTTATTCGTTTAAAAATTGAAGCCGGATTGATGGGCGGAATGGATCCCAGCAAAGACACTGCCAGGGTCCGGGTTTCGACCCACCTTTGCTCCCAGAGGGCATCAATCAAAATTAACCCCAGGGATGGTTGAGTATTGAGGGGGGTACTTAATTCCAGTTCCAACGCCCGCATCACTGGAGGAGAGACCTGGTAGGACTGAAGCAGCAGTGTTGTCCCGCTAATCTTGGTCTTCCGCACCCGAACGGCATAAAAATCAAGCAGTTCGTGCAAACCTTGAACAAATTGTTCAGGATCCGAGTACAGTTCACTCAGCTCCACACATTGGATCTTTAATCTGGCCGGGTTGATGGCAGTCATGAGAGGAGAACTTTTTGGAGGGCAGAGAAAGCAGATTCCACGTCCGGAACCCTGGTTATCCGGGCTTGATCCACAGCGGGCACATACTCGCCTAATTGAGATAAAAAACCCTGGATGGTTTCATCCCACCCGGGTCCAATTACAATCAACGGTTTGGGGTGTTCCGGGTTAATTTGGAGCTGGGCCCAGGTTAAAACAATTTCCGCCAGGGTGCCGATTCCACCGGGCAGGGCGATAGCCCCATCGCAGTTGTCAATTAAAACAAACAAACGTTCCCTGAGTGTGGGGCTGCGTCTTTCTTCCATAACCCAGCGATTGGGTTTAACCGGACGCCAGCTTTCAATCTCATCGCAGGTGACCCCGATCACATGGCCCCCAACTTCTGCGGCGCCGCGCGAGATAGCTTCCATGGTGCCGATATACCCACCAGTCTGGACTGCATACCCCCCGGAGGCGAGCAGGGATCCCAATCGTTGTGCATCTTGATAGGCGGTAGAACCCGCCAGCGGTTTCGAACCGCCGAATACGGTTATTGTTTTCATGGCTCAATTATAAACTATTCAAGGAAGCGGTTCCTGCCTTAAGGAAAAGGATGCGTAATCCTCTGAAGGTTGGAAAACATTTAAATTATCTTGGGGAACTACAGGTTTAGAGTAACTTAAGGATTACGCATCCTAGATGGAAATTGAATGGTTCCGGGCTCCCCCTTCCAGCTGGAAGGGGGTTGGGGGGTAGGTGCAACTCCAGATGGGGCCGGTCCCGCTCTCCCCTTTCATTTAATCGCAAGACAGGCCCTTCGATACGCAGCCGCTGTGCGTCAGCTACTCAGGATGCCTGTTTTGTCAATTTTGCTTTTAGATACCCCTTCGACTCTCCCCCTTCCAGTTGGAAGGGGAATCAGTCATTTTACTTCTTGCTTCCGACCCCGGCCCCTCGATGGCATCCAGTCCCCCAGTCTCCAAGTTTCATAGTCCCCATGTCACCGGCATCTCCATGATCGGCCGGCAAATAAATTTACGGCCTAGATGAGTTAAGTCCCACTAAAGTAGGACTTCTTTTATATAACTGGGTGCTATTCA
>CBDVDO010000237.1:0-3305 GCA_965372765.1 uncultured Anaerolineales bacterium | reverse complement strand
CGCCCCTATGCAGAGGGTCAACGTTCCATTACTGCTCCGGGCGAAAAAGTTTCTGAAGTTCTGGAATTCACCATGGAACAATATCCTCTCCTCAAAAAACATCTGCTTTCCGATGATCAGCAGCTGCGCCCTTTTGTAAATATCTTTCTGGGCGATGAGAATATCAAGGAACTCCAGGGAATCGAAACTCCATTAAAAGAAGATGACACCTTGATGATCATTCCCTCAATCGCGGGTGGATAGAGGAAACCCATCATTTAGGAGGAACTATGCTTCCAGAATTATCACATAAGGAAATCCATCGCTACTCCCGTCACTTGCTGATCCCTGAGGTGGGACTAGAAGGTCAGCAAAAACTTAAGGCTGCCTCTGTCCTCATTATCGGGACCGGTGGGTTGGGATCTCCAATTGCCCTGTACCTGGCTGCAGCCGGCGTTGGCCGAATCGGATTGGTCGATTATGATCAGGTTGATTTCTCCAACCTGCAGAGGCAAATTATTCACGGAGAATCCCGACTGGGGGACTTAAAAGTAGAGTCAGCCCGGGACCGGCTGCTGGATCTAAATTCGGAAATCCAGGTTGACATTTACAACGAATACATCACTTCAGAAAATGCATTTGTGATTGCAGAACCCTACGATTTGATCATCGATGGTACCGACAATTTTCCCACCCGCTACCTGGTGAATGATCTCTGCGTTCTTACCGGTAAACCTAATGTATATGGTTCAATTTTCCGGTTCGACGGCCAGGCAAGTGTGTTTTTTGCCGAGCAGGGCCCCTGCTACCGCTGTCTTTTCCCGGAACCTCCTCCTCCCGGATTGGTGCCCTCCTGCGCGGAAGGCGGAGTTTTTGGAGTTCTGCCGGGAACCATCGGCAGCATTCAGGCTGCTGAAGCGCTGAAGCTGATTCTGGGAATCGGCGAACCTCTGATCGGCAAGTTGCTGCTGTTCGATGCCCTGGATATGTCCTTCCAGACAGTCAAACTAAAAAAGAATCCCGGGTGCAAGATCTGCGGAGAAAACCCGGAGATTACTGAGCTGATTGACTACGAAGCCTTCTGTGGAATGCCTGCTCATGATCATGACGCTGGCTCAGCAGGAGAGGATTGGGATATCACCGCTGAGGATCTATCAGCCCAATTAAATGAAGGGGTTGATTTGCGACTGATTGATGTCCGTGAGCCGCACGAACAGGAGATATCCAACCTGGACGGCTCCGAGTTAATCCCACTGGGGGAATTTGCTTCCCGTCTTTCAGAATTGGACAGCACCCAGGAAATCGTGCTCTATTGCAAATCGGGAACCCGGTCAACCCGGGCCCTGGAAATCCTGGTCAGCGCTGGATTTAAGAAAGTAAAGAACCTGAAACACGGCATCAACGCCTGGGCACTGGAAGTCGAGCCCAGTCTACCCATTTATTGATCCGGATATCATCAATTGATCATTAACGGGCTGTCCCGAAGACGGGAGTGGTTGAGACTTGGTGACTTTGAGACTGGGATTATTCAACATCTATTATTAACCGAGGCTCCCTTCGATACGCGCTCCTCTGTCGCGCTACTCAGGATGCCTGACATGAATTGAGCGCAGCGAAATCGAAGGACTCTAATAGTCGATTCTTTTCAATTATCTTAATAATCAAAACTCATTGAGCGGAGCGAAGTCGCAAGACCGAGCGCAGTCGAAATGGCGATTTAATTCAGTTCAGACATCAGAAAAAATGACAGCGGCCTCCTTTTTAGACAGCCTTTCTATTTAACCCTATTTACAACCTAGATAATAAAAAAATAAGTATTATTGAACAAGTGCGCATTTAATGTTACATTTATTATGAGAACAATTTCACATAGCCTACAATGCAAATTCATGCCAACAATAAATGTGACACTTTACGGGGATATCGCTCACTACGGTTCGGGAAAACACATCGCTATAATGGATTTAGATCTTCCAGATGGTGCTGTGATTGACACCCTGCTCCAAGAGATTTCCTTGCCATCAACTGAGCGAGGATATCTTTTTGTTAACGCGGTTCTCTATGATGCCCCTGGACTGTATGCTTCAAAAAATGAACCCCTTCAGGATGGAGCTCATGTAGGAATTTTTTCAATCCGTCACATGTGGCCTTATCAATACCGGGATGGAATCCGCATGTCCGACTCACTCAAAGCAGCCATGGAGGAAAGCGGGCCAATGCGGAATACTTATCGAAAAACATAATAATTGGAATCAAACGATCCCTAAGGAGGAATAATGGCAAAAAAAATACTTAGAATAAATATGGGTGCTCTATCCTTTGCATATGAGGAAGTCCCCGGAAAGTGGGCAAAATGGGCCGGCAGAGGGTTGACATCCTCCATCGTCGCCGATGAGGTTGATCCAACCTGCCACCCGCTAGGTCCCAACAACAAACTTGTCATTGCCCCCGGTTGGGTTTCCGGAACCCCGGCAGCGCCCAGCAGCGGGAGAACTTCATTTGGCGGGAAAAGCCCTCTTACCGGGGGAATTAAGGAGAGCAACTCCGGTGGATTAAGCGCACAAAAAATTGCCAAGCTCGGTCTGGCTGCCATCATTATCGAGGGAGTTCCCGAAAATGGAAAATGGTACACCCTGGCAATAACCAAAGATGGTGTTTCCTTTGATAGTGCAGATGACATTCTCGGCAAGGGTATGTACGAAGTTGACGAAATACTGTGGAAGAAATTTCCCAACGAACCAGCAGTCATCGGTATCGGACAGGTTGGAGAGAAAAAGTTGTCTAATGCCGGTATCAGCGTTAACGACCCAGAGAACAAACCTGGCCGTTATGCCGGACGGGGGGGGTTGGGCGCAGTCATGGGTGCCCGAGGTATCAAAGCTATCGTGGTAGACGACACAGATGGTCCCGGAGTTGAAGTCGCGGACATGGATCTATTTAAGACTGGTCGTAAGAAACTCACCGATGCCATCATGAGTCACGATCTGACCAAACCAGGCGGCGGTCTCAATCTATACGGAACAAATGTATTGATGAACATCATCAATGAAGCCGGAGGACTTCCCACCCGGAACTTCAGCGCAGGACAATTTGAAGGAGCAGCCAAAATCTCTGGAGAGATGATTGCAGAAATGGTTGAGAAACGCGGCGGAGGCATGACCGGACACGGCTGCCACCCCGGCTGCATCATCAAATGCTCCAATATTTACCCGGACGAGAAAGGTGATGCCCTGGTCTCCTGCGTGGAATACGAAACCGCCTGGGCTTTAGGAGCCAACTGCGGTATCGATGACCTGGACTACGTTGCTCAAATGACGTATCAATGC
>CBDVDO010000236.1:0-3306 GCA_965372765.1 uncultured Anaerolineales bacterium | reverse complement strand
TGAACTGACGATTGTCGGCATTATTCCCAGAATGGCCTTCCCTCAGTTGATCACAGCCATTACCCTGCCCATGGCATTCGTTCCATTCTTGTTTTTTATTGACTGGCGACTTTCAATTGTCACCTTGATGGTCGTTCCCATGGCTTTTCCATTTTTTATTATTCTTCAAAAAATATTACGCACCGGACTGAGAAAAAGATCAAATTCTTTGATTATGATCAGTTCAAAAATCATCGAATATGTTCAGGGTATGGAGGTTGTCAGGGCATTTAGCCAAACGGGAAAACAGTTTTCAAAATTTGATGATGTTTTACAAAAGTTTAAAAGCGATAACCTGGAACTGGTCCTTCAGGCAGTCCCCCCCATGATGACCTTTAGAACCATTCTTGATTTCGGTTTCACCATGATCTTACTGGTCGGTGCGTACCTTTTTTTGGGTGGTGAAATCACGCTGCTCACATTTCTTATCTTTCTTATTGTAGGCTTACGGGTCTATGAACCCATCAAATCGATAAGCACGGTTTTTGAACTGGTCAGGATAGCAGAAGTGACCATTAACAGGATCAGGCAGTTGCTGGATACGCGGCCTCTTCCTCAGCCTGTAAATACCTTTGTTCCGAAAATCTCCCAAATAGAATTTAAGAACGTGACGTTTTCCTATGATGAAACCCCGGTTCTTAAAAATATCAGCTTTACCATTCCTGAAAAATCCATAACCGCATTTGTAGGACCTTCAGGTGCAGGCAAAACCACGATTACGAATCTGATTGCCAGATTTTGGGATGTCGATTCCGGTGATATCAGAATCGGTGGCCGCAACATCAGGGAGATGAATACGGATACCCTGCTTTCTCTGTTGAGCATGGTTTTCCAGGATGTATACCTGTTCAACGATACCATTTATACTAATATCGCCTACGGCGCTAAAAGCGCTACGAAAGATCACGTCATCGCTGCGGCCAAAGCGGCCCGCTGCCATGACTTTATCAGCAACCTGACCCTTGGTTACAACACCATGGTTGGTGAAGGCGGTGCAACATTATCCGGCGGCGAAAAACAGCGCGTTTCCATTGCCCGCGCCATCCTGAAGGACGCACCCATCATCCTGCTGGATGAGGCCACTGCATCGGTAGACCCTGAAAATGAGCATCTCATTCAAGACGCGATCAATGCGCTGGTAAAATCTAAAACACTCATTATCATCGCGCACAGGCTTTCGACCATTACCTCGGCAGACCAGATCATCGTGCTTAACAGCGAAGGAAAGATTGAAGAAGTAGGCAAACATGAAGACCTTGTGAAAGGGGGTGGATTATACAGCAGGTTTTGGGAAAGCAGGCAACAGGCAAGAAGCTGGAAGGTGAGTCAGAGGGATAGAGGAATTAAGGAATTAAGGGATTGTGAATTGAGGGATTCAGGAATTCAGGGATTATCGGATGTTTAAATAATCTGCGTAATCTGCGTAATCTGCGGATTAAAAAAGGAGGAAGGATGATGAATAATTACAAAGGAAGTTTTCTGTGGGTTTTGGCTGCGATATTCGCAGTTACAGTGGTCTTAAATCTATTTTTGGCGCCTTCTGCAGCGGCCCAGGAGGAGACGTCGAAACAGGAGACAGCGCAGGAGAAAAAGTCTCCCAAAGAATATGGATTGGAACCAATGACCGTTACCGCCGAAAAGCGGGAGGAGAACATCCAGGATGTTCCGGCGAGTATCACGGCGCTTTCGGAAATCCAGATCGAGGATGCCAGAATCGAATCAACCAATGAAATCCACACCTTTATTCCAAACTTTACTGCCTTTGAATTGGGCGGTGCTGGTTTCAGTTACTACAGCATACGGGGCTTGAGCAATTCCACGGCCCGAACAGGTGCGATTGGAATATATATTGATGATGTGCCCATGATTACCTCCTATCTCACGGACAGCAAAATCTTTGAAATAGAGCGAATAGAGGTTCTCAAGGGTCCCCAGGGAGCCCTTTACGGCCCTAACTCAGAGGGTGGGGTTGTCAATATTATCACCAAAAAACCCGATAATATCTGGACAGGAAAGGCTACAGCGGGCTTTGGAGACTACGAAACCCAGTTCTATAAGGCCTCAGCGAGCGGACCCATGATAAAAGACAAGCTCTTTTTCGGGTTATCAGGGATGTACGATAAGCAGGATGAAGGCTACATTGATGCAGGAGGCTACCACCCTGATACAAGAGAACTGCATGCCGGCCGGGGGCAGATAAGGTGGACCCCAACCGATGATCTGGACATGACTTTTTCCGTTACAGTGGAAACACAGGGCAACGGGATGGGAAGAATTGTCCTCGTAGATGACGACCCTTTTGATACACCTGACAAAAACATAGATGAAATTGGCGATGTGGATGCAGATACTCAATCCCTGCGAATCAAATACAGGGCGCCGTGGTTTGAGTTAACATCTGTCAGCGCCCGATATTCAAATGAGCTCGACCAGATCATGGGATACGATTTTTCGGGAATGAATCTTATGGGCATGAGGTATCTTGGTGATGATACAAATTACTCCCAGGAAATCCGTTTGAGTTCCCTGGAAAGTGACAGTCCCTTTAAGTGGCTTGTAGGCGGTTATTATTTTAGCGGTGAACTGAATTATTACCTGACAACGATGTATGATGCAGCCATGCTTGATCCAACGGGTATGACCCCTCCGGGATTGATGACAATTGAAGACCCTACATATACTACATTAGACACAAACACATACGCAATATTCGGCCAGGCCGGCTACACCTTCTTTGACAAACTGACTTTGACCGCAGGTCTTCGGTATGACCGTGATAAGAAGGAAACGGATTACTACCACCAATGCTTTACCATTTTCGGCATGCCTCCAAGTGAATATAAAGATTCAGAAACCTGGGATGCATGGTCGCCCAAATTCATTGCGGATTATAGATGGAACCCATCGGTGCTTACCTATATGAGCGCGGCCAAGGGATACAAGTCAGGGGGATATGCTCAGTCTAACGCCGACACTGCGGAAAATGCCAAGTTTGATCCGGAATATGCATGGTCTTACGAGGCGGGTTTGAAAACCAACTGGCTCGACAATCGCATCATGCTCAATGTAGCAGCATTCTACACCAAGGTTAAGGATTGTCAAATATTTCGTCTTAATGAATTGTTACAGCCAATATATACAAACGCGCCCAGGGCGACACTTCATGGATTCGAGGCTGAACTCCTTGCCCGTCCGCTGAAAGGCTTGGATATCATGGCCTCATTTGGATATCTTGACACAGAGTTCGATGAAAACAAGGACCCCTTC
>CBDVDO010000235.1:0-3324 GCA_965372765.1 uncultured Anaerolineales bacterium | reverse complement strand
CCAGAAGAAAAAATTCAGTTTAAGAAAGGTTGTTCAACGGGTTGTCAAGTCCGAAAAGCAAAAAGCGTGGGGTGTGGAATTTGAAACCCTGTAAAGCCTTGAGCTGGAACCTTCTAAATGAGACCGCTGATTTGTTATCTCATCAGCGGTCTTTTTTTGTTTGACAGCTATAAGTTTTCCGATTAGAATATTTATTGTCTGAAGAAAACCTGCAGTTTAACAATAGAATACAGCAGAGGTGCCTGTAATCCCGAAAGGGAAGGCTGAAAGGCGAAGTCTGTGAAAATCAGACGCTGACCCGCAACTGTAATTCGGTTTTAAAGAAATCGATAAGCCAGGTCGACCGCCATTGCTGTCCGTTCATGATACTCTCGCGGTAAGGAGGTGTGAACTTGGTTATGTAGGATTAACTAACCGATGTGCCTTCCCTGTCAGAGACAGGGATTTTTTGTTTAATAATTTAAATAGCAGCTAAAATTGAGGAAAATATGAATAGAAATCTATTAAGAATCAGTAGTTTTGTAATAATTCTTTCGTTCTTGCTGACAGCATGCGGAACTTCATCCCCAGCAGAACCTACATCCATGCCGCCGGAACCCACATCCGCACCAGCGGAACCTACCAATGTTCCTGACACACCAGTTCCATCAGAAGAACCAAAGCCATCTCCTATTGTCGTTATTGACGATCTAGGATCGGAAATTATCCTGGAAGAGCCAGCGCAAATAATTGTTTCTATTTCACCAAACCTGACTGAAATTCTATTTGGGATCGGCGCAGGAGATCGACTGGTTGGTAGGGACTCTAATTCCCAATTTCCAGAAGGAGCGTTGGAGGCTGCAGATTTAGGCGGCATGTGGGATGGAATTCCCGTTGAAGATATCCTCGCCCTGGAACCTGATTTGATTTTGGCTGGAGAAATTTATGCTGCTGATGCTATTCAGGAGCTGCGGGATTTAGGGCTGATTGTCTATTGGCAAGCAAACCCGGAAGATTTTGACGGACTATATGAGAATATAAAAGATATCGCAGTTCTCACCGGGACAGAGGACGAGGCAATATCCCTGGTTATTTCTCTCCAGGAACGAGTTTCCATAATGGAAGGGAAATTAGAAGGGGTTGAGGATTTACCGCTGGTCTTCTATGAATTGGACGCTTCTGATCCGGCCAATCCCTGGACCACTGGCGCAGGAACCTTTATTTCCTATATTATTAATAAAGCCAAAGGACAAAATCTGGGTGATGTTTTAGATGGCGAATGGGTGCAAATTAGCTCCGAAGAGCTTATTGCTCAGAATCCAGACTACATCCTGCTTGCAGATGCACTGTACGGAATTACTCCGGAGAGTGTAGCGGAACGGGCAGGTTGGAGTGAAATTTCTGCAGTAGTTAATGGCAACTTGCTACCTTTTGATCCGTTTATCCTCAGCGTTCCTGGACCGAGGCTTGTAGATGGCTTTGAACAGCTGGCAGAAATGATCCATCCCGAGTTATTTGGTAATTAGTTAATGAAAAAACGTTCTTTCCTGGCAGTTTCCGGAATGTTGGTGTTAGCATTTGTGTTGAGCATTGCCCTGGGGGCAGTGACAATTCCTCCAGGCAGTGCTCTCCAGATTCTATTGGGAAAACTGCCCTGGTTTGATATTTCTGGAACCTGGCCTGAGTATTTTGAGGTAATTCTCTGGGAAATCCGGCTGCCGCACACTATCCTTGTCGCTCTTACCGGCGCGGCATTAGCAGGAAGCGGCGCGGCGTTTCAGGGATTGTTCAGGAATCCATTGGCTGATCCATATCTGATAGGGGTTGCCTCAGGTGCTGGTTTGGGCGCAATTGCGGTAATGTCTTTTTCTCAGGCAGGTAAATACCTGGTTCCTCTAGGTGCATTTCTTGGTGCGCTGGGAACAATTTACGCCGTATATACTCTGGCAAAAGTAGGACGTATTGTTCCGTTGACTACGTTGATTTTGGCTGGTGTAGCTATAGGGTCTTTTACAGCGGCATTGACTTCTTTTTTGATGCTGGTATCGGATCAAATGGTTCTGCAGGCGATGAGCTTTCTATTAGGCGGCTCGACGGTCTCCGGATGGGAGCCGCTAATAATTGCCTTTCCATATCTTGTAGCCGGTATGACAATGCTGATTTTAAGCGGTCATTCTTTAAATGTGCTGCAATTTGGAGAAGAACAGGCGCAGCAGCTGGGCCTGCCCGTTGAAAAAACCAAAGTGTTGATTATTGTGGCAGCATCACTGACCACTGCAGCTGCAGTTTCTTTTTCCGGTGTGATAGGATTTATTGGTCTCGTGGTTCCCCACGTAATCCGGATGATCTGGGGTGGAGATTACAAGAAGTTGATACCCTTGTCTATTCTGGGAGGAGGATTTACTTTGCTGATATCGGATCTAGCCGCACGAATAGTGATGGCTCCCCGATCTTTGCCAGTTGGAATTGTGACAGCGCTGGTTGGCGCACCGTTTTTCCTCTGGATCCTGAGGAGAGCAAAGAAAGAGGTGTTCTGGTGAGAACTGGAAATCAAGGAAGCACCGTTCTGGATATTCGGTCTTTGTCAGCTGCGTACGGGGAAGTTACTGCGCTTGACAGGGTATCCCTATCAGTAAAAAGAGGGGAAATTTTGGGATTAATTGGGCCAAATGGCGCTGGAAAATCAACATTAATCCGGGTAATAAGTGGAATCTTGAAAGAAAAAGCTGGAGAAGTTTTATTAAATAATAAGAATATTACCTCTTACACACCCTCTCAACGGGCTCGGGTACTCGCGGTAGTTCCGCAGGCTCGGCAGCTAGGGGGAGCATTTTCTGTAGAGCAGGCAGTGCTGCTGGGAAGAACAGCCTATCTGGGTTTTCTTGGCAAACCCAGTAAACTGGATCTGGAAAAAACTTGCTGGGCGATGGAACAAACAGCAGTGACTCATCTCTCCGAGAGAACATTGGCAGAAATCAGCGGGGGAGAACAACAGCGAGTGCTGCTGGCCAGAGCATTGGCACAGGATACACCAGTTTTGCTGCTGGATGAACCGACCAATCATCTTGACCTTAGATACCAGGTCAATTTGCTTACTTTATTGAAGTCGTTGGTTAAAAAGCAGAACTTGACTGTATTGATGGCGATGCATGACCTCAACCAGGTTTCCGGAACTGCAGATCGAGTTGCTTTGCTGGTAAATGGTTGCCTGCATTCAATTGGCAAACCAGAGGAGGTTCTTACTCCTGAGAATATTAATGAAACCTACCAAACCGAGGTGGAGAGTTTTAACCATCCTCGCACTGGTAAGCATTATATTTTCCCGAAGATGTAATTTTTGAAAAT
>CBDVDO010000234.1:0-3329 GCA_965372765.1 uncultured Anaerolineales bacterium | reverse complement strand
CACTGGACAGCTCCTGGAAATTGTAACCCTTCCAAAAACATATGACCCCGAAGAAGGATCACTGGAAATTGAGCTTTCCCCTTCCCTGGCCGCCGCGTTATTGACGGCGCTGGATGCTATGGAAGAAGACCGCCATGTCTCCACGATTGCAGTCCTATCTCATTTCCTGCCCAATGTTATTACTTATCAAACTCTCCAGGAACTTGATCTGGAGTATCCAGAGTTGGAAAGCAGGCTGGAATCAATTATTCCGAAAACCCTGGATGCCCTGTCGGCTGCCCAAAATGAGGACGGCGGATGGGGGTGGTGGCAGGGAAGCGCGAGTGACGGGGAGATTAGTTCATTTATCCTGTTTGGACTGAGCCAGGCAGAAAGAGCCGGGGTTTTTGTAGAAGATTTAATGATGCAGCAAGCCCGTGGATACCTGCTGGCAACCTTGCCGGCAGTTGATATGCTGACAGAACCCTGGCAATATAACCAGTTGGCTTTCAGATATTTTGCCCTGACGGAAGCCGGGATTGATACCAGCGGGGGGATGCTGGAACTTGCTTCGCTCAGCAGCCAGCTCAGCCCCTATTCCCAGGCAGTTTTAGCTCTGGCTCTTGAAAATCAACTACCCGGCAACGAACAAGCTAGGACCCTGTTTTCCAATCTAGTTGGAACTGGAATAAGAACTTCTACCGGAATTCATTGGGAGAATCCCGAAAGCTGCCGCTGCTGGTTAAACAATACCACTACTACCACAGCCATCGTCACCTATGCTTTAGCCCGGGCTGGTGCGGATTCCGGAACCCTGCCGGAAGCTGTACGCTACCTGGTTTCCACCAGCGATCCGGGAGGAGATTGGGGATCTGCTTATGCAACAGGCTGGGCAGTTCTGGCCCTAAATGAAGTGATGAAGACCGAACGTGATCTATCGACCAGTTTTACCTATTCAAGTGCAGTTAATGGAACAGAAATAATCAATGGGCAGGCGGAAGGGCCAGCTCAGCTGGAGGCAGTCACTGCCTCGATCCCAGTGGGAACATTGTATGCAGAAGACCCCAATTCTCTGGTGATAAACCGCGGAGACGGGGATGGCACCCTGTACTATAAAGCGCACCTGTTAGTTTCCAGACCGGCAGAAGATGTCCCCCCGTTTGGAAAAGGAATGAGCATATCCCGTGTTTATGCTCATTTCAACAATGAAGGCACAGCAATCTTTTCCCAGGATGGAACTGCAGGGGATTTGATGCAGGTTCAGCTTACCCTGGTATTGGAAAATGACGCTCATTATTTAATGGTGGAGGATAGGATTCCGGCCGGGGTGGAGATCCTGGACACTCGATTAAAAACCACCCAGCAGGACACGGTGGAATATCAGGTATCAGCGCCTTTTAGAAATGGGTGGGGATGGTGGTATTTTAACCCCCCTACTGTTTTTGATGACAGAGTCACCTGGTCAGTTAATTTCTTGCCTGCCGGCACCTATCAATTAACTTATAGCATCTCCCTTACCCATCCCGGAGAATATCAGGTTCTGCCAGCCCGGGGATGGGAGGTATATTTCCCAGAAACCCAGGCGGTCAGTGCAGGCGATAAATTAATCATCAACGCCGAGGATTAAATAGGAAAACGTTTCCTGAAAGGGAAACGTTTTCCAAACCGTACTAGCTGTTGGTAATTCTAAAACCCAAACTGCAGCCAGTTGGTACCAAAGATGACCTGGCAGCTGAGGGCAACAAACAGGATCAATAAGATAAAACCACAACCGCAGCCGGTGCAGGATACTCCCCGGCCAAAGCCAAAACGATCCTGAAGCCAATCAAATACCATGTCCAGCATCAGAAGTTTAAACAAACCTGTAAGGCAGCCTTGCTGTCTATTCACGGAAATCTCCTTTCTAGTCTTCCAAGAACATGTACGAAAATTATTCGAAAAAGTTGCGGGAGCGAACACTTGTTGACAATAACGCGGGGGATGTTTACACTTTATTGACGTTACTTTTTATCCCTTCCTGTTGGTGTAGTAATCCGAGGAGGGTTTCATTTGTCCAGAATTTCTGGTATTAAAAAGATGAATATAATTACAAAAATCAAGGACAGTTTTATTATTGGCATCAATATGCTGCTGTTGTTATTAATCTCCGGTTGTTCGGTAATTGATCCTGCTCCTGGATTGGACATCTTCACATCCGCAGGTGAAACCTGGGGAATCTACCAGCTGGATCTTGTAACAGAAGAGATTAGTTTATTGTATGGTACCCAGACAGAGATCACCGGTTTGAGTCTGGATTCCTCCGGGACTAACCTGGTTTTTTCCCAAAAAATTGGTGGAGACAGTTACGAATACACCGAGATTCATACCTTTTCAATAGGTAAGCAGTCCTTGGAGAAGTTAACCGAGAATTCCATGTGGGATCTTTACCCAGTTTGGTCCCCGGATGGAACCGAGATAGCTTTTCTGTCCTGGAGAGAATCTTCTTTAGATATATACTTGATGGATAGTGATGGATCCAATCAAAGATTGTTGTATGATTCTTCCCACCATGATGCAGATATCGATTGGAGGGGCAATCAGATAGTATTCACAAGCCAGGACCGGATTTGGATCATGGATTCTGATGGTAAGAACCCCAGGCCCTTAACGGATCCGCCGCAGGCAGGAGAATGGGGGCAAGCGAACTTGCCTTTCGGGGATTACGATCCCCGGTTGAATCCGGATGAGACAAAGATTATCTTCTCAAGAATGATTGGGGTCGAGTCAACTCATGGAAGTTACGATATTTTCCAGGTTAACCTCGATGGTTCGGATCTATTGAATCTCACTAAAACTGGTTACTCACAGGGTCTCTCAAGTTGGGCTCATTCTGGGGATGAAATCCTGTTTGTAGTGGCAGCAATTGAGGGGAGAGGAGTGTATGATCTATACACGATGAACCGTGATGGGGCAAGAGTTAAATTACGAACCCCTGAAAGGTTCCCTCCTGAATTCCTAATCCATTGCGCGCGGTATGCCTATGATTCTTCAACGGTGTATCTAGTGGGACAGTGGTGGGAAGAAGGAAGATAACAAGTAAAGTATATTTTAGGGCTGCTGTGCCTTGCCTCGCTGACTCTTTGGTCATGTCCGATGGGGCTGAATTTATAGTCAGCCCTCTATACATTTGTCATTCCGAGTGCAACGAGGAATCCATTATAAGCAGAAATACCCGAAACCGATTGTAACAAATTAGAGTATTTGTTGATTTTGATCTCAGTATGGATCCTTCACGGAGCCTGTCCTGAGCATAACGTAGTGGAGTCGAAGGGTTCAGGATGACAAAAGGATGAATCGCGATGAGCCCAACG
>CBDVDO010000233.1:0-3346 GCA_965372765.1 uncultured Anaerolineales bacterium | reverse complement strand
CACATTTTAGAGCTGTGCTGTTTGGCAGTGATTTGATGGCTCATGTACCCTCCCTGGAATCTGATTATGGTTGAGGTTATTTTAACAGGAAATTGGGTGGGGTTCGGGTTGATTTTGGCCGGAGTTTATGCTGAATCCCTGGCGCTGGCTCGTTGACGGAGGGTAGCCGGCATGATAGAATGAGCTTCGTTCCGCCCCCATCGTCTAGTGGCCTAGGACATAGCCCTCTCAAGGCTAAAACCGGGGTTCGAGTCCCCGTGGGGGCACTTTTCTTTTAACAGAGACCTCCGAGGTCAACCCGACCTCGGAGGTCTCTGCTGGTTTAATGCTGACCCACGCCTACGATGAATTGGCAATGGGCTTACGTTTCGCAGCCAATAGTCGCTTCACATCCTCGACATCTGATGGCTCAAGCACACGTATCCAGAGCCATTTTCCATCGTGAAGTTGCTTTGCGCTTCCGATCAGATCGCGGGTGGCGGAAGAAAGCTCAACAAGCATTTCAGCAACCTTCTCCCCCTCTTTCTTGCCGAGCACTACCAAGGCGGTGAAAGCACCATGTTCAGGAAAGAGAGAAATGAGAGTTTTGCCACTCTTGCGGTATCGGATCGTCCAGCCATACTTCTTGCCATAGAAGACCTTCTCAGGCACAAAGTCATAACTCTGGGCGATGTACTCCTTCAAATCAAGCCATAGATCTCCCGTGCCGATGGCAGCAAGGATTTCCTCCTCACTTGGTTGGTGATCCTCAGCGAGCATTCGAGCAAATTCCATCCGTATTCCTTGAAGTAATTGAACTGTGGCTAATCAGTTGATATCAGGACTAAGTTCCCGAAAATCCCAATATACAGGAAAAAGTTCGAGATATCGGTTTATATTAATAATACTAGGATTTAAGCATTTATCACAATAAATTTATTAACCTAAGACCTCCGAGGTCGACCCGACCTCGGAGGTCTTGGTTTTAAAAACAAAAAACGCCGTCATTGACGACGTTTTTTGTTTAGATGGTTTTATTGATTAGGGAACGTCTGCACAAGTGACATCACCAGCGGCATTCCAGTAGTATGTATATGAGGTGGGAAGATCTCGCAGGTAACCTTTGAACTCCGCATCGGCGTCGGTTGAAGCTATTACAGCAACATCTCCAACGACTCGAGGGGTGATTGAATGGATGGTGTCTGACGCCAGCCAGATATCAGCAGCAGATTGGACAACGCCGCATTCTGCAATCGTGACAGTGGCTTCTGCATCATCACCTACACCGCTCAGGGTCAGGGTCACGATGCCGAACAGGACACCTAAGATTGCGATGGTCACCAACAGCTCTACGAGGGTGAAGCCGCCTTCGGCTTTGAAAAGTTTGTTGAACATTGGATTATGCCTCCTTCAAAATAAGTCTGTCTACTAAAAAGTTGATAAATTCACCTAGAAAAAATCCCGGTGTTCCAATTTGTTGGATGCCTTCATTAAAACAAACTTTTCCCCGCTGTACCTTACAGGGGACTTACAGCGAAAGGCCAAAAATAAAAAAATATAGACGATATTACTATGAAGTTGTAACGAAACGGGGGGAAAATGAATTGTCCGGAGATAATGGCTGCTGGAATTTGGGGTTTAAACCCTTTTCAGATCAGGCGGCGCCCAAAGACGACCGGAATGCTTTTTCATCAGTAACAAGTGGCAGCGCATCCTCCAGGGAGATAAATCCTTCCTGATAAGCTCGCTGGAGCGCTCTATCTATGGTCTGCATGCCTTGATCAGCGCCGGTTTGCATAATACTGATCATCTGGTGAGTTTTTCCTTCACGGATTAAGTTGCGGATGGCATTGTTGGCCACCATTACTTCTACTACAGGTACACGGCCTTGACCGTCAAGCCTGGGAAGTAATCGCTGGGAAAGGATTGCTAACAAGGCCAGAGAAAGCTGCATCCGGATTTGATTCTGTTGGTAAGGAGGGAACGAGTCCACAATCCTATCGATGGATTGGGGCGCGTTATTGGTGTGCAGGGTAGACATTACCAGGTGTCCGGTTTCTGCTGCAGTGATACAAGCGGCCATGGTCTCCGGATCACGCATTTCACCGACCAGGATGACATCCGGATCCTGGCGTAAAGCCTGTTTTGCTGCCGTTGCGAAAGATTTTGTATCAGATCCCAATTCCCGCTGGGTGATAAAACTTTGTTTGTCCTGGTAAAGGTATTCTATAGGGTCTTCAACCGTGACAATCCTGCGGGCTTCCCGCAGGTTTAGATGGTCAATCATGGCAGCCAGCGTGGTGGACTTCCCGCTTCCAGTGGGACCGGTTACCAGCACCAGGCCCTGTTTTTTTAATGCCAGGTCCTGGCAAATTTCTGGAAGTCCCAACGAATCCAGGCTCGGGATTTCCTGGGCGACTCGTCTGAGAGCAAGGCTGATTTCCCCTTTTTGCAGACTGGCATTCACCCGAAAACGTATCCCACCCTGGGTCTGATGTGAAAAATCTAGATCTTTATCATTCTGGAAATCATCCTGCTGGTCTTGAGTTGTCATAGCCTGAAACGCAGATTTAAGATCCTGGGCAGAGAGCGGTTTAAGCCCTGGTACAGGCACAAGAGCTCCATTGATCCGCAAGATAGGCACAGCAGCAGATTTCAAGTGAAGATCGGAAGCCCCTTTTTCCTCCATGAGGGTAAATAGATCCAGGATATTCATCAGCTAATTCTCCTTAACCACCAGCCAAGAATTTGATCTCCATAAAGTATTGTGATCATTCCTGCCAGCGCAAGATAAGGTCCAAAGGCGATCGTATCTTTGCGTTTGATTTTCTTAAAGGCCAACAAAATCCCGGCAATTAAGCCCCCAGATACAAAAGCCAGGAAGAGGACTATAACGATTTCTGGATAGCCTACGATTATCCCTAGAAAAATAGTTAGTTTTACATCACCCATGCCCATTGCTCCGGGAGAAAGAACGGCAATGAGAAATAGGACCGCAAAACCCAGCGCTCCGCCAGCCAAAAAGGTCCAGGGAGTGGCGATATGCCTCACCGGGATCAACAGCAGCCCGAAGCCAATAGCGGGGTAAATGAGAATATTGAGAATCTTTTGGTTTTCCAGGTCAATTAATCCGATCACCAATAAGAGGGAGCCGAGGATACTAACGAGTACAGTATCCCAGCTTTGACCAAAGCGAATCCAGATTAATAAAAACATCAGCCCGGTGCCAAGCTCAACCGCCAGGATCCGGGCCGGGATCTTTTCTCCGCACGACCGGCAGCGGCCCCGGAGAAAAATGTAACTGAAAATTGGGATGAGTTCAAGAACGGTTAAACGGCGTTTACACTGGGGGCAGTGAGAAGGAGGG
>CBDVDO010000232.1:0-3362 GCA_965372765.1 uncultured Anaerolineales bacterium | reverse complement strand
TTCAAGGGAGTGATATTCCAACCGATTGATCAATTCACCTTCCCCTCGCGCCAGGCCCCATTCGCCGCTGAGTTCTTCCAAGTTAGATGGTATCAGAATGGGTTATTCAAGGATGAAGGATTTAAATTGTAGTTCCTTCATGTCCCCCATGTGATTAATTATCAGTGATTGTGCCAGAAGTTATTGGCGCGTCCCTTATTATTTTCCCATCAGGTCCGGAGTGAAGTCCTATTTTTCTTTTGAATCTTCGTCTTCTGAGGTTGTTTCTTTGTTTTCGGGCTTCTCAGAACTATCTTTTACTGACAATTCATCCGGAGCGGGTTCTGAAATCTCCAATCCTTTTTCGTCTGGTTTATCTAAATCCCCTTCATCGCCAACTGACTCATTATCGGGATTTTGATCAATGTCTGTTTGAACTTCTCCGCCTTCTTCTACAATTTCAGCAGTTGGCTCAGCTAAACCGCCGTCTACCAACAAGCCTTCTTTTGCATCTTCGAGATTCATCATCCAATCCATTTGTTCAGAAACAGGCACCCGCCGCATGCTTAAAGAAACCCGTTCTCTTCCCGAATCAATTCCCATAATCCGGACCAATACCTGATCACCTTTCTTAACCGCACTCTTTGGGTCTTCGGTGTTTTCATACCCAACCTCGCTGACATGTACCAACCCCTGCAATCCTTCCTGGAGCTCTACAAAAGCACCAAAATCAAGAACTGAAACCACTTTCCCATCAACCAGATCACCCTCGCTGAATTTCTCTACCAATTCATGCCAGGGGTTAGGAAGCAACGCTTTACGGCTGAGGCTAACCCTTTCTTTTTCCAGGTCGACTCCCACAACTTTTACTTCGATCTCGTCGCCAGCTTTAAAGAGTTTTGAGGGTTTATTAACTCGTTCCCAATCTATTTCGGATTTATGAACCAATCCATCTACACCTTCGAGGTCTACAAAAACCCCAAAGTCAACAACATTAACAACACGGGATTTAATCACTGTTCCAACTTCAATTTCCTTTAATCTCTTCTGCCTCTGATCTTTTTGAGCAACCCGGGCAGAAAAAACCAACCGGCTTTCTTTCTGATCCACTTCAATTGCTTTTACAGGCAATAATTTCCCTATTAATTCCGTTTTTATTTCCCCCGTCTTTTGGGTGCTCATCCCTCGCCGAATGGACGGTATATGTGAATTGGGAACAAATCCTCTTAAGTTCTCATATGCAACCAGCAAGCCGCCCCGGTTCTTGTCAACAATCTCAAGTTCAATTAACTCACCCGTCTGGGCTAATTTTTCTGCTTTTATCCAGGTTTGCTGAGATAACGCTTTAAATAAAGATACCAATAAATCATCATCCCCCATTGGAGTTCTGAGCACACTGACAATAATCTCATCACCAACAGCCAGCCCCTGACGAAGCTCCTGATCTACTTTCTCCAGATCTTGCCCGGGAATGATTGCGTCGCGCTTAAACCCTACATCAAGCAAAATTGAACTTTCCTGAACATCCAAAATTGTTCCTTTCAGGAAATCACCTTGCTTGGGTTTATCTACATCATAATGATCAACAAAGTCCTTGAACCAACCCGGCTGCTCCCCTGCGGAATCTTCTTCCCGGGATTGTTCTTCACTCTGATGTTCCAAATTCTCATTCTCCATAAAACTTCTCTTTTAACTCCCAGAACTGGTGTTCTTGGTGTGTAATCTTCCCTTTCACCCCTTCATAACAAGCGGGCTGCCGTGCCGTATTGCAGGCAGTAACTTGTTACAGCAGAGGTTATTTTCGTCCTCCGCGCTCCAGTCCAAATTATGACAAACTTTATATTTTTTGTCAAACACCCCCCTGTCCTCAGGGAGAAAAAATATATCCTACGCCCCACTTATTTTGGATTAACCTAGGATCTTTTGGATCATCCTCGATTTTTTTTCTCAATCGCCTTATATGCACAAATAAACCCTGGCGGGATCCTTTTTCCGGACCCTCCCAAGCTCGTTCAATGATCTGCTCATAAGGCATAATTTGCTTCCTATGCTGTGACATATACCTGAGGAGATTGTATTCCATAGGTGTTAGCTCTACTAATTTTCCCCTTAACCACACTTGCCTGGTTGAATAATTAATTCTTAGGCCACCTGAGTTAAACAGGTCCGGCGCAAGATCAGGGCTGGATAGTCTCCCTCTCCTTATATTTGCCTCAATTCGTACCAGAATTTCATCTACCAAAAAAGGTTTATTCACAAAATCATCGACCCCTGCCTGAAAGGCTTGGATCAGGTCGTCTGGATTTGTTTTGGAACTGACCATTAGTATCGGTACTGCTGACCAGCGCCTTATACCTTGGGTGACCATCAAACCATCCAGTCCGGCCAGGTTTCTGTCAATCACCACAAGATCGGGGTTTATCACTTGGGCCATATCCAGAGCAGCGCTGCCCTCCACAGCCAAATCCACCCGATAACCTATCTTCTCCAGCTCTTTTTTAAATATTGCCTGGTATTCTGGTTGAGAATCTGCCACCAATATTCTACCGGTTTGAGTGTGTTCCTGGAGTGAATACCTGTCAGATTCAGATTGATCATCCGGAGAGATAGATGCAGGAAGAATTACTTCTATAAATAATCCTGAATTGCGTGCATCCAGAGGGCATAAAATCTTAAATTCGCCTCCTTGAACAGCAATTAATTGCCGGATTAAATATAGACGAGGATTTTCTTCTCCCCATTCAGTTAAATCAGATAATGCCTGCGTTATTCCATTTTGAAAAGCGATCCCGACTTTATCCCCAAGATCATCGCAAATTATCTCTACCTCGCCTACAATTGGTTTTTGCTGCAGCATCTCTTCTAAAACATACTCAAAAACAAGCCTGGTCAAAGCGGGATCAACCTGGATAGACAAATCTTCAGAAACCTCAGCTTTTCGGCGAATTACCCGCTTATTCAAACTCTCATTCTTCTTGATTGCTTTATTCAATAAATCCCATACTTTAACGGGTTCAGGATAAAGAGGGATCCGGTCAAAAACCTGAATAAAATTCAGGATTTGATCCAGTTTGTCATTTAATTTACTGACTTGATCGTTCATCTCAGCTAAAAAGTCTTCACTGATCTCTTTCGTCCAGATTTGTATGTTTCCAGACAAAGCGCTTATATTTCCTTGAATCCCTGCGCTGATTTTACGGGTTTCTTTACCCAATTCCCGCAGAAGTTTTACCTGGCGTTTGTAAACCAGTTTTTCTACAGACCGGTCAATGATCAATCCTCCCCACTCATTGGCAGATTCTGCAGCAAATTCCATAGGGAACATGACAATTTCCAGGCGTGTTTGCGATTCGCTTCTCAGATCCAGTTTAATAACAGGCCAT
>CBDVDO010000231.1:0-3370 GCA_965372765.1 uncultured Anaerolineales bacterium | reverse complement strand
ACAATCACAAAACCCATCAGAACGGGCAGCAAGGTGGCAACGGTGGTCCATTTAATGCTGCCGGTTTCTTTATAAATGGTGTAAATTGTAGTGCTGCAGGGGTTGTGAACCAGGCTGAATAACATCAGGTTGATACCGGTTAATAATGTCCATCCTCCCATAGTCAGAACATTCAATGTCTGCAGTCCGGACTCAAGTTCAAACATTACTCCCGCTCCTTCACCAATACCGGACGCCCCGGATATCATTACCGTGAGCATGAGAATTGTCGGTATCACGATCTCATTGGCAGGGATAGCAACAATGTATGCCACCAGTATTACGCCATTAAGACCGAGCAACAAACCAAACGGATTAAGAAAATTCACTAAATATTCAGCAATACTCACTCCGTTAATAAGAAGATTGGCCGAAACCCAGAGAATTACCCCCGCCGGAAGGGCAAAAACAACTGCCCGCCAGAGAACCACCAGGGTTCGGTCAATGACCGAGGTATATAGGGTCTGCATTATGCGGGGTGGGCGGTACGGAGGAAGCTCCAGGTAAAATGTGGAAACTTCTCCTTTCAATACTGTCCTGGATAATGCCCAGGAAACCACAAAGGTCAACATAACTCCCAGCAGTGCAATACTGACTACAGCAAGTGCCGAGATCAAGCCCCCCAGGTGAGCTGGAACAAGTGTGCCTATAAAGATTGTAGCGATCAGGATTTGGGTAGGCCAGCGTCCATTACAGAGGGCAAAGTTGTTAGTGATGATGGCAATTAATCTTTCCCTGGGGCTGTCAATGATCCTGGTCGATATCACCCCTGCAGCATTGCATCCGAATCCCATTGTCATACTCAGAGCCTGTTTCCCATGTGCTCCTGCTTTCCTGAAAATGTGATCCAGATTAAAGGCAACCCGCGGCAGATATCCGAAGTCCTCCAGCAGTGTAAACAGGGGGAAAAAGATAGCCATGGGAGGAAGCATGACTGCCACCACCCAGGCGGTAGCCAGATAAGCGCCATCCAACAATACCCCATCAATCCACCAGGGGATGCCAAGACTAGCAAAGATACTTTTCAGGAAGGGGTGAACGGTATCAATAAGTAGTGAATAAAGTAAACCTGAGGGAAGATTTGCTCCAGTGATAGTCAACCAGAATACAGCAGTTAACAACAACAGCATCAAGGGAAAACCCCAAATGCGGCTGGTGACCAGGCGATCTATTGTCCGGTCCAGGTCAAAACGAGGTTCATCCCCGGGATGAGTGACTGCTCGGTCCGCAATGCGAGAAGCATCTGTGTAGAGAGATTCCATGATTTTTTCATGAAAATCTCCTCCGATGTCCCAGCGAAGATCCCGGGCTGATTTGAGTATTTTTTCATAACTAGCATTCATATTGTCACCTGTCTTATTTTTTTCCAACAATAAATGATTATTAATACGATTTCGTGGTTATTGACGGAATCCGCTTTTAAGTGCCACAGTATCAACACCAAATCCATCCAGGCTTTCAACGGTATAGGTCATCTCTCCCAGATCTCCAGTTTCCACAGCCTGGATAATCCTTTCATCTCCATCCAGCAACCGCAGTGCTACCCACCGTGCATTGGGAACCTGAGGAAATGCCTCTTTGATTTGTGACACAAGCTGGGATACTGCCTGATCCAGTTTGGGGTGAGTGTACTTGACGTGATAAGGATCTGCATGAGTTTCGCCAGAGGCAACCTCGCTGATTGCTGCCAACAACTCTTCCAACCCCTCATCGTAGCGGGCAATAGTTGGCACAACCGGCACACCAAGATCCCGCGCGAGCCGCCTGTGGTCAACAGAAATATTATGCCGCTCAGCCTCATCCACCAGGTTCAAACAAATAACAACCCGATTGGTAATCTCAAGTACCTGGAGAACTAAGTTTAGGTTTCTTTCCAAACGAGTAGCATCCACCACAACAACCGTGACATCTGGCTGACCGAATAAAATAAAATCACGGGCAATTTCTTCATCCAGGCTGGTTGCCAACAAAGAGTAAGTTCCCGGCAGGTCAACAAGTTTATAGCGGTTTTCTCCATAATCAAATCCACCCTCAGCCCGGGTTACAGTTTTTCCTGGCCAGTTCCCGGTATGCTGACGGAGACCTGTCAGGGCATTAAAAACTGTGCTTTTCCCTGTATTGGGATTACCCGCGAGCGCTACAACAAAATCCCAGTTTTCCATATCAACGCCCAGTTTTTGTAAATTTGCTGCATTGTGCGCCGGACAGGAGGCACAACCCGCCTGGGATTGGGATTCACTAATTTCAACCTGGTTCGTGTTATTTAAATCTTTATCCATACTTCTCTTAACCCTTTCCCGGAAATGCATTTGCGCCGGGGATGTTATTGAATAATTTCCTGATCTTCTTCAGAAATGGGGTCTACCTTGATCAATCTTGCCTGTGAGCTTCTCAAAGCGATCACGGATCCCCTTATGCGGTAAGCGGTGGGATCCCCGCCGGGGTTGACCATCTCTACCCCTATTTCGGTACCCGGAATAATTCCCAGATCAAATAACCGCCTGCGCTCTACTCCCCTGCTTAAGGAAGAGATAGCCGTGACCTTGCCTTTCTCCCCAACCTGCAGAGTATCTAAGGGAATTCCCTTGATATCCTGGTCGTGGTTTTCTTCAACCAGCGGTAATACAGAGATATTTGCCGCCACAATTGGGGCGAGAACATGTTCCCGGTCCTCACTCCAGAAACGGATCCTGTCAGGGGTTGTTTCATCTACCTCCACAATCATGTTAGGGTGAAGATCTTCCGCGACAATCTGGACATAAATTAACTCCGGTTCATCTTCTATATGGACAATCCTGGCTGAGGTTTGAATTGGCAAATCCGATAGAGGTAAACCCCCATGGGAAACCAGGTCTCCTCTTGAAGTAGGAATTGGATCGCCGTGAGGGTCGTGGGTTGGATGCCCAAGGCTTGCTGATAATCGCTCGGTATCCTCAACGGATAATTTGTGTTCCAGTCTTTCTGCCTGGTGGTGCCAATCAGTTTCCTTAAATCCGGTTGCATCCGCCAGGTACCGTTCCCATAAACGGTGCGCCCGAACGATCTGGATAGCGGTATTTCTTCCTGTTGGTGTCAGGCTAAAACGTTTGCCGCTCATTTCCAGCAGCCCTTTGGCCTGAGTGAGGGCAAGGATTTCTGAAGCCCTTCCTCGACTGGTTGAGAGGACTCCTGCCAGGCTCTCCAATGTGGCTGGTTTTTGGTTTCTATCGCATTTAAAAATGAATTTCAAAGTATCTTCAATTAATAACTTGTCGGTTAATTCACGAAGTTTCTGCAAACGCCACAACAATCCTGAATCCGGCCAAAAAATTCGCACATATGCAAATCTGAC
>CBDVDO010000230.1:0-3371 GCA_965372765.1 uncultured Anaerolineales bacterium | reverse complement strand
CGGATTGGTGAACCAGCTTAAATAGGCACTATGCTCACCAGAAACAACAGTGATATTCTGCGGAGTTTGCGGTGGTAGATCGGGCTCTATATCATGAATTTCACTATCCCAGACCGTTCCATGTATCTGGCCGTGATTCGCCGAATTGCTCTGATCATGAATTGTATTGGCTATACCTTCAACGAAATTCCAATAGCCGCCTAAATTATTTGTTGTAGCCGGATCGACTCCATTTTCCATAACAGTTGTAATTTCAGCACTGGTAAGTCCCCGGGTCCATATGCTTATATAGTCCATCAATCCATTGAATGAATCGGTCGCCGGTGAACCGGGGGATCCACGGCCAATAATCAATGGATCGGGACTGGCATTCAGTGGACCTGTAACATCGGCAGCTGATTGTAAAATTCCATTACCGTACAGTTCCAATCTATTATTCTTGAAAACAGCACTGATAAAGGTCCAGACGCCAAGGGGTGGCAGGCTCATTGAGATCGGGCCGACGCCATTGATTTCAAATACAAACCGATTCGTATCAGCTTTCAGGAAATACTGGTTGCTCCCATTCCCCTTGCTGACAATATACCCGTTAGTATTCCATGACTGCGGTTTCACCCAAGTACAGATTGTGAAGGCGGTATCAGGATTCAGGCCGGAGGCATCGGGAATTTCCAGGTAATCATCGATCCCATCGAAATTCAATGAAAAATCGCCATTATTAAAGTTTTCACATTCGACCAGATCGATATCGGTATTTTCAGTCACTAAATCCGAGGTTACTGTTATGAGGGTTGAGTATCCCGAAAGATCGTAACCGTAATCACAAGAATCACTGCCAGTGTTTGCAGAACCGGATTGATCGATGAAAGCGCGAACTGCAAAACCGCTGCCCGGCAACAGGTTTGCGAATGAATATAATAAAGAATCGCCAGCAATAAAATTGACCGGAAACGGCGGCAGCTCACGATCGGGACCATGGATATCGGGATCATGGCCTGGGAACCATAATGAAAGATACAGTGTACCGCTAATGGCGCGACTGATACACAGGTTACCTCCAATGGCTCCGGTGCCTGATTCGAATACGCTGAAATAGCCATCACTTTGATCTTGACCTACGTTGCCAAAATGATCCTCAGCAGTAAGGCGAATCTGGCCATATTCTACCGGACCCAATGGCGCGGTGATTACTTCCTGACCATCATCGATCAATAAATTGGCTTGCAATTCAAAAATTCCGCCGATTGTGGTCGACATCAGTATAGCTATTGGATCACTTTCCAACAGATCCTCTGTAACAGCCCATGATACAGTAAAATTAGTCTCTTCCAGATATGTCTCGCCGCCATTGGGACTAAACAGGTCAACTAATGGATCTTTGGCATCAGTAATTATAGTAGGTGATTGATCGCTGAACACAGCCGATGTATCCAACCCCGCTCCAGCAGGATTGCCAATTGTAAGGTAGCTATTAACCAGGCATCAGTTAGTCGTATGATTTGAGTTATAAAATGTGTATATTCAAGCATGGAAAAAATAGATGCCAGAAAGCTTTCTTTGGAGAATGTGAAAATGCTTCGCCTACAGGCAATCAGGCTGTTAAAACAAGGACGTAAACAGGTTGAGGTTGCTGATATTCTAGGAGTCAGAGCCGCCACCATATCCGACTGGAATCGCTTATACAAAGCAGGGGGTAAAAAAGCTTTGACGCTTCAATCGCCTGGGCCGTCCAAGGGATCAAATTGTTTTATTAGCCCTGAACAGGAAAAAGAAATTCAGAGACTTATTATAGACAAGACTCCCGATCAACTCAAACTTCCTTTTGTGTTATGGGATCGTAAGGCCGTAAAGGAGTTGATTAATCGTCAGTATGGAATTGTTATTGCTATTCGTACAATTGGGGATTATTTAAAACGGTGGAATTTCAGTCCTCAACGCCCTGTAAAGCGTGCCTATGAGCAACAGCCTAAAGTGGTTCAACGTTGGTTGGATGAAGTATATCCGGCAATCCAAATTAAAGCCAAACAAGAGAATGCGGAGATTCATTGGGGTGATGAGACCGGATTTCGAAATGATCACCATTACGGTCGAGGATATTCACCCCGGGGTAAGACACCGGAAGTTCGTTTATCGGCCAAGCGTGTAGGTATCAACATGATATCCAGTATTACCAATCAGGGCAAGGTTAGGTTCATGGTTTATCGTCAGAGTATGAACGCTCAAATCCTGATCAAATTCCTGAGGAGATTGATTAAGGGCAACAGTGATCGTAAAATCATCCTGATTCTGGATAATCTGAGAGTTCATCACGCTTATAAGGTTAGGGAATGGCTGGAAGGCAAAGAGGAGAAAATAGAGATATGCTTCCTACCTTCTTATTCACCTGAATTAAATCCCGATGAATACTTGAATAATGATCTCAAGCAAGGTGTTCATTCTAAAACGCTGTTCCGAAATATAAACAGTCTAAAGAACGGTGTAGTCTCACATATGAGAATGCTGCAGAAAACACCAAAACGGGTGATGAATTTCTTTAAACATCCTAAGATTGTCTACGCTGCATGATTAATACGATTAAACATCGCCGGAGTAATATATTGCTGAAGGGTTGCTGGATGCACCCCGAGACCAGTTACCGGTGGTTGTTAATGATCGTGGGTCTCAGATGAAAGCAAAGCCGGTTAAACAGATGCTGCGTGATCTTGGATTAACGCAAACATTTGCTCGTCCCAGAACACCGAATGATAATCCATTTATTGAATCGTTGTTTTCAACAGTAAAGACCGCGCCCAATTATCCGGGATGGTTTCCCAGCAGAACTATCCAGGTTGCCAGTGAGTATTTTGAGCAATATTTTCATTGGTATAATTATGAGCATTTTCATTCTGGCATTGGATATATTCATCCAATTGATAAACATGAGGGACGGGCAGAAGCTATTTTGGAAAAGAGAAAGGAATGTATGACCAATCAACGCAGATTGCGTAAATTGTATTGGTCAGAAAAAAATCAAATAACCGGAAGTGGTTTGTAGCGAATTAAATTCTGTTTCGCGACATCGATTGAAAATCGCGCCGATATGTTCCGAAGTTGATACAGCTTGGAGGGGGTGCCCACTCAACTGTGTAAATGGTGTTTTGTAAGTCAAAGTAAATCATCCTGTCTTCAAACAGAATGGCAAAATGATTCATTGCCTGTTTCCAGTTCTGAATGGGCATGGTCCACTTTTTACTGGCGTTATTCAAGGCTAAATATAATATCTTAAAGATCGCATCGTCATTAGGAAATGAACCCCGGGTTTTAGTCACTTTTCTCAGTGACATATTCAAGGACTCAATAGCATTGGTGGTATAGATGGCTCTTCGTATCCC
>CBDVDO010000229.1:0-3411 GCA_965372765.1 uncultured Anaerolineales bacterium | reverse complement strand
TGATCCAGGTAAGTAGGGCTTTCCGTTTGAATAGGTTTTTATGGGAACACTCTCAGGTGCCAGTCCTAGATAACGGGCAAGGATTTTTCTCAGGATCCCTCTACTGACGATATAGGCTTCTGCCCGGTTTTGGAATACCAACTGCTCCATCCGGGAAGTTTCTTCAGCAGACAATATCGCCCTGAGTTCCTCGATCTCCTTTAACCATGGGTTGAGAGGGGTGTGCCAGATGTGAATGATCCCTTTTGAAATGGATTCGGTTTGTGGTTCCATATTAATCAAGGAATTTATTCCAGGAGTATGGTACCGAAAAACCCTGGAGGTTTAAATCTACAATCCGGTAAAGATAAGCTGCGCCCTCTAATAGCTGCTCTGCAATTTCCACCGCATGACGTTGTTGTGGTTCTTCAAGAGAGGTTCCCCTTACCCAGTCATTAAAGGAACCCATCGAAGGGCCACACCATATCTGGTAATCGAGAGTCCTGTCTGTATTTCCCTGAATACCCCAGTGGGTTGCTAATCCAAGGTACCAACGGAAGATTAAACTCATTTTACGCTTAGGATTCCCATCCGCCCGCTCGATCTGACTGGGATCTCGCTCAGAAAAGAACCTGATACACTCTTCCCAGACTTCTTCAAGATTCTTTTGGAATACTTTCTCCTCTAATTCCTGCCTTGTTTTGGGATCAATATCATCAATCCCGTCGTGGGAGGAATAGATATCAAAAAGTTTTTGGGCACGCATGGGAAACATTGTTCCCCTTTTTAATACTTGAACTTTTACTCCCATTTCAAACATATCTGCGGATGGGGACATCATCATATCTGTTGCCGATGACTGCGCCAGCAGGTTTTTTACATGGTTTGATGTTCCTGCTTCAACACAGCCCTGGTTTACCGATCCCGTAACAATATAATCTGCTCCCATTGAGAAGGCGCCCAGGACGGAAGTAGGTGTTCCAATGCCGCCAGCGGCTCCAATACGGACAGGAGTAGGATAGTTGTTTTTATCCTGTGTTTCATCCCTGAGGGCGATGATGGAAGGCAGCATGCTAGTTAAAGGTCGGTTGTCGGTATGTCCACCGGAATCTGCTTCTACGGTGATATCGTCTGCCATTGGTATTTTTTCAGCCAACTCAGCTTGCTGGGAAGTGATTTTTCCTTGGTTAACTAACGGGCTCAACATTTTTGCAGGAGCAGGATTTAGAAAATGGATTGCGACTTCCCTTCTGGAGATCTTCGCGATAATCTTATTCTTGATAATTGGATTTCCATTCTCGTCCTGGTTTAATCCTGCGGCGCGATATTCAACCAGCGTTGGGGTCAGACGGAGAAACGCAGAAGCTTCGATTGTACGAACCCGGTGCTGAAGATAATAGTCGACCGCTTTCTGCTCTAAAACAGGTTCTTGCGGGCTATGGATGAGATTAAAAGCATATTGTCCATTTGGTAGTTGATCCTGGAGAGTTTTAATTGCTTCCTCGAGCCTGGCCGGTGGAACACCTCCGGCGCCGAAGGAAGCCAGAAAACCAGCTTTACCAAGAGCAATGACAAGAGATTCATTGGAGATGGCATTAGCCATGGATCCCGCCATATAGGCATATTTCAGGCCGTGCTGCTTGATAAATCCTGGGTTCCCAAAATGAGCTGGGGATTGTGACCTGAGGAAACCAATTGCCGGGATGCCTTCTTTCTTCCCTTCTAAGGGATATAAATCTCCAGATTGGACAACCCCGATTTGATTTTGATAATCCAGTAGAAAACATTTCGAGCCAAGATCTTTTAGTATTGACCTGATCCCTTCTGGATTCGTTGTGATTTCTGATTCAGAACCACCCCAGATGCCGATGGGGGGCTGGCTTCGTGTAGATAATAAAGTTTGCATTTTTTACGAGATCTCCTAGACTGATCAATAAGTTTCTAAGGCAAGATCAGTTATCTGATAAATTCGCACATTACCCTTCCAGAGATTGCAATCACTGATTATTTGCCATCCCTGATCACCGGAAATAATCTCCTTGATGTGGAGGTCGATTGTTATCTCGTTGACATCGCGGGTAATTTGTCCCCGGTATTTCCAGGCAGTTTTCTGGCCTTGTTTAATTCTCCAGCGTCGTATTTCTGGAATTCCCCAGATTGGAGCTGACTGGATTATTGCTTGGGCCATCGTTTCGACACCCAGAGAACCTGGCATAACCGGATCCTGGAAAAAATGGGCCTGGTAAAACCATGCGTTTGAGGGAATTTGTTGTTTTGTAAAGAGATAACCCTTTTGAAATTCACCACCTTCTTTTGAAATCCATAGTTGATTAATTTCTGGCATTCCCGGTAATTCTGGATTTGAGGATTCTGTGGGTGTGGAATTAATTTCTACCCACTGGCCAGAGTTGGAATTATTAAATTTCCAGGGGGTGTTTTTTTGATTGCCGTCCAATCCAGATTGGTTTACCAGCATAGGCTGGGTGAAATATCCAAATGAAGATTTACCCTTATAAAATGGTTTTCCTCTGAGACTGAGCTCAAATGAATATTCCTGAATAATCACGTTTTTTAATCTGCTGGCTGAAAGTAATTCAACCTTATTTGTGATTGTTTGCCCTGAGATGGACGGCCATGCCAGCAGCGTACCTTCGCCGTCCAGGTTTCGGAAAAATAAATCAAGGGTTGACATGTCTTTAATGCTGCCCATAAAGGCAGATAAAAACCCGCAAGGCTGGAGGGCTAGCTCCATTAAGCTGACATGGGGCAGGGCAGTATCTTGACTCTTTAGGTACCAATCCTGGGTAGGTAAATTAAATTCACTCACCAGGCTAGAGCCGACTTTCACCTTCTCTGCTTCTCCTTGGATATCGATTACCCGGTCTATAAAGCGGAGGTCACCATTCGGTAGGCGTGGAATCCTCCGCTTCTCAAAACCTGAAAAAGTACTCCCAAAACATTTCTGATGATCCCCCCGGGTAAATTCTACAATTTGGTCTTGGGTAAAGATCGGATCAGGTTTCTTTCCGGGTGAGGTCACTCGTGTCGGGGCTCCTGTTTGGAGCTGGACCACTCTGGCGAGATTGCGTGTTAGGGTCTGCTGTGTGGAAAGAAATTGTTGGTGGCTCTCAGCTGCATCAGTTGACAGGCGGGTGAGGTTCTCCAGATATTTGTCATGAAGAGCTGCTGGAACTGATTGTTTACCCAGGTGGGTTTCAGTCAGCTGCGCGCTTTATCACCCTCCGGGCGTTGTGCCCCCTTCGACCGGAATGCCGACGGCCTGGTTGTAGGAGAAGGTGCCGGAATTCTGATTCTCAAACGCCTGTCAGACGCCGTACACGATCAGGATCATATATATGGACTGATACACGGCGTCGGGCTTTCCAATGATATGCGCGGCAATCTCCTGGCACCGGACAGTGAAGGCCAGAT
>CBDVDO010000228.1:0-3420 GCA_965372765.1 uncultured Anaerolineales bacterium | reverse complement strand
ATAGGAGATATCCGGACAGGTATCCTGATCAACACCATGGGAGGAATCGCGGCTGGGTCACTAATGCTGATCTGGCTCCTCCGAGAGGGTCCCCAGGTTTGGAAAATCCCCCCTGTGGTTTTTGGCATAGCTGCATTGTCCGGTATCCTGGGCGTGTTTATTGTCACCGGGATTTCCTTTTCACTGCAGCGGGCAGGAGTTGCGGCCGGATTGGCCAGCGTTATCCTGGGTCAGCTGGCACTGTCTTTTGTTATAGACTCCCTGGGGATTGGCGGATTGGAGCCGATTCCGATATCAGCAACCAGAATTCTCGGAATTATGGTCTCCGGGTTTGGTGTATCCCTGGTATTGCCAAAGGGCTAAGAAACCGTCGGGTAAAGATAAAAAAACCGCCTGGTTTGCGGAAAACCAGGCGGTATGTATTCGCCTTACTGCTTCAACAGAACGATGCAGTCAGGTGCGAAAGAAGATTCTTAGACAGGACGAACGTCGACTGCCTGTAAACCTTTGTCGCCTTGCTCAACTGAGAACTCAACCTGCTGTTCCTCACTTAAGGATTTGAATCCCTCCATTTCGATTGCAGTGTGATGAACGAATACGTCCTCACCAGCTTCGCGAGAGATAAAACCATAACCTTTTGCATCATTGAACCATTTGACGGTTCCAATTTCTTTTTCTGCCACTTTTGTTACTCCTTGTTACTTTTGATAGAATTGAAGCAGTGCAGTTAGAACAAAAAACTGCCCAGTTTCCGCAAGTTTGGGCAGTTCATATATTGCTACCATTACCTACTTCATCTTTAACGCTCGTAATAGTATCATATAGCCAGATTTCTGTCAATAACGTTGATAAGGTATAGTTGATTAGAAGAATATCCCGGCAATCAGGAGGGTTTATGGCAGATCAAATCTATCAGGAAAAAGTTCAGTCTCCTCTAACCATCCTGTTATTTACTCTCCTGGCGCTGGTTTTCGCTACCCTTTTTACCTGGCGGGTGGTATTTGTTGGTTTCCGGGCGTTCCCCATTGTGTGTTTGGTTTTAGCCCTGTTCTTTTTTTCCTACGTATTAAACTATCAAACCTTGAGGATTACAATCACAGAGGAAGCCGTTTTGCTAAAATTTGGCTTGATCCGCTGGAGAACCAGGCTGGAAAACATTCAAACCTGCAAGATGGATAATTCCCCCAATTTGATAAAGTATGGCGGCGCAGGGGTACACTTTGCTTTTGTTAAAGGGGAATACCGGGCATTTTTTAATTTTCTGGAACATCCCCGGATCCTGATCTCTTTTCACCACAAACAAGGTCTTGTGCAGGGATTGGTCTTTACTACCCGGCAGCCTGAACAGGTGATAGAGATCATTGATTCAAGGATAGTGGCGAAATGAAAAGGCGAACTATTCTCACTCCTTATTTTCTTGACCAGGGGCTGCCTGGATTGGAAACGCTGGCAGAGACTGCTTGGATCATCAATCAAAGAGTATTGCCCAAAGCGGACCTGCTGACCCGGATCTCCGGACTTCATGCCGCCTTGGCTGTTCAGGTGGAAGAATCCCTCCGGGAAGGGCAGCTTCCAGTTTCCCTGGCCGGGGATTGCTGCACTGCTGTTGGCGTGCTGGCGGGATTAAACCGGGCTGAGCTGCATCCGTTACTAATCTGGTTTGATGCCCACGGCGATTTTAATACCTGGGAGACCACCCCCAGCGGTTTTTTGGGCGGTATGCCGCTGGCCATGCTGGCAGGATTAGGAGATTTAACCCTGCTGGAAAACCTGGGAATGGAACCAATCCCCCAGGAACAGATCATACTTACAGATGGACGAGACCTGGATCCTGGTGAAAAGGAACTGGTAGCCAACTCTTCCATCACCCATCTGCGGGATCCGCTGGATTTGCTGAATTATCCGCTAGGGGATCAATCGATCTGGCTCCATTTTGATACCGACGTTGTGAATCCGGAGGAATCGCCGGCCCAGAATTATCCCGCCCCGGGCGGTCCCGGCGCAGAGGACCTGGAGCGAGTTTTCCGCCATTTGGCAGGAACCGGTTTGATTAAAGCTGTTTCACTTTCCTCCTGGGCTCCTGGGCTGCCGGGGGAAGAGATGTCGAAAGCTGTCAGTATGGGGCTTTTGGAGATATTAGTCAGTAATCAGTAAGTAGTAAATTTGGAAGTAGTATAAATATTTCAACAAACCAGGCATCCTGATTTTATCCTGAGCCAGTCGAAGGGAGCCTGGGCACCCACTTGCTGGCATTTAATCCCAGCAAGTGCTGAATTTGACGAATCTATATATAATAGTAAAATCATACCCCCTAATCATCCCTGGAGCTCCTTGATGAAACCATTTCGCAAGAACGTAGCCCTGGCAGTTGATGGCGGAGGCATAAAAGGCGTCATTCCCTCCCGGGCAATTGCCATTCTGGAGGATTACTTAAAACAGCCAGCCTACAACCTCTTCCGGTTGCTGGTGGGAACTTCTACCGGATCCATTATCTCTGCCGGTATCAGTACAGGGATGTTTGGTGACGAACTTCATAATTTGTACTGTGACTTTGGTCCAAAAATCTTCCGCAAGACCTGGCGGTCTGCCCTCTGGCCATTGACTCGATATCGCTATCCGCTGGATCCGCTCCAGGAAGCTTTGGAAGAGTATCTGGGGGAGAAAACTATGGGAGATTTCTGGTGTTCCCAGCAGCCGATTGATCTTGTAATCACTGCTTTTGACCTGGTTAAGAATAAAACGCTCTTTATCAAGCCATTTAATACATCAAAAGGCTACGACCAATGGACGGTTGTGAAAGCGGTTCTCGCTTCCTCGTCTGTACCATCGTATTTCCCACCCGTGGAAAACCGGTATGTGGATGGGGGTGTAGGGTCCTATCATAATCCCTGTTATATCGCGGCCTATGAAGCCCAGTTCGTGCTGGGATGGGATCCAGCCGAGACCACCCTGATCAGTCTCGGGACAGGTCGGGAACCCCATTCCCTTGAACCGGAACAAATTAAACGTTTATGGCCCTGGCATTGGATAGGGCCGGTTTTGGGCGCCTTTCAGCAGTCCTCTGATGACCAGCAGGTGCACCTGGTAGAGACTTTCTTTAAGGAGTTGGATTTTCGGCGTTTTCAAGTGGATTTGCAAGGACCTTACCCGATGGATGAACCAGAGAAGATCCCCGAGCTGACGGCTTATGGCGACCTGTTGGGAGAGATGATAATCACTGATCAAATGGATCAAGCCATGCGGGTTCAGCCGAAAAAAGCGCCGGCTCCTGATCGGTAATCGGATACCCTCTGAGAGGATAGAATTTTCGAGTGAAGGAAATGTCCTGATGAAGGGGGTGTAGTATTATTGACTGACAACTAGAATTTAAGGGTTAGTTTTGTTTGCTGATTAAATGTCGTATGGATTGGAAAAATAAAA
>CBDVDO010000227.1:0-3426 GCA_965372765.1 uncultured Anaerolineales bacterium | reverse complement strand
TCTTGCTTCTTGCGCTTCTTGCTTCCCGCTTCTTGCTTCCCGCTTCTCACCCGCGCGCTTCTGACTTTCTCTACCACCTAGTGCACTTCCTACCGCAATACCGATACCAGCACCGATAGGACCTGTTAAATGTCAATTACTTTGTCCGGTTCGCGACAATTACCTTGTCCGGTTTTCACCTGCCATCTTTTTGTAGATTTTTCCTCTCTATTCTTCCTGTCTAGAGTGTTCTTTTTTCAGTAGTGATTTGAATTTTTAGGTCTTTTATTTAACCGCTGCTGACTAACAAGCTGGCTCTCCCTCCGCCGTCAGATTTTTCCCCGTGCGGAGTGGACCCCAAAAGTCCCGGAGCGCGGGGAAAAATCTGATGGCGGCGTTACGAGACATTATTTAGGAGCGTTTTGGCCTTTTGCTGGTCGTAAGCGATGTCGGCTCTTGTCAGATCATAGAGTGGGACTGGATAGGAATAGCCGTTCTCCCTGATCAGAAGCCCATCATTAGTGTCTGTTATCATATGCATGTCATCGGCTTTCACGCTGTCATCAAACCAAGTGCTAGTCGTCTCATTGATCGTGATATCCGGCGTTTCATACCGACCTTTCTGGGTATTATATACTGTCATTTCCATTGCTAATCTCTTTTGTTGTCGTCGATGATGGCGTAGGTGCAGTTGATAGTCTCTGGTTGCGTGCCATAGCCTGTTTTTTTCTGAAACTATCTGCGTCAATCTCTATGATAGTGGCGTGATGAACAATTCGATCAATGGCTGCCACTGTCATTATGGTATCTGAAAATATTTGGTCCCAGCCACTAAAAGCATGATTTGCGGTTATAATCATACTACCGGACTCGTAACGATGGGCGATCAACTCAAAAAGAACGTGGGTTTCTGCCTCGCTCTTTTTGACGTAGCCAATGTCATCCAGAATAATTACACCATACCTGTCTAATCTGTGAAAAACATTTTCCAGCTGTAGCTCATTGCGAGCCCGTTGCAACTCCTGGACAAGAGCCGTGGCCTGGTAGTAGCGTACCCTTACACCTTGCTCAATCAAGCCGTTGCATATTGCCACAGCCAAATGGGTTTTACCTGTACCGCTGGGACCAAAAAAAAGGAGATTATCAGACCGATGTACCCAGCTTGAATCAGAAGCCAGAGCCTCTATTTTCCCGGCTTCAAGGTCTGGGAGTACATTGAAGTCAAATGAAGACAAAGTCTTGCCCGCCGGCAGTTTTGATTCTTTGAAATGGCGAGCTATACGACGGCTATAGCGTTGATTTACTTCCTCTTCGCATAAAGCCGCCAAATATTGAGCCGGATCCCAACCTCTTTTTCCGGCATGCTCTAAATAGGTCTCCCAAAGATCAGCCATGGTTGACAATTTTAATTGTTTCAGCAAAATAGGTAGGGTTGCACAATGTGCCATCAGTGCACCTCCTGTGAATTTCCAATTAAAAGGACGTCGTAGCTATCTGCTGGTGGCTGTTTAACCTTTACACGCGGCACGGATTGTTCTCTTTTATCAAACTTTTGTTGCAATTCATAAAGGCTGGGGGTCAACTGCCTGGACATCATGGCCTGAAGATAATCACCCAACTGTTTTTCGCAATCGGCCCGGTGGGCTAAGGCCAGGATGCCGACCATTGTTTTGCAGGCTTTCCGAGGTTGCATTTCCCTGTCCAGCCAGGCCCATACTGTCTTATATATCTCATCCGGCAGAAGGTCGTCTCGGAGTTGAGAATATCTAAAGGCCTGCGGTTTACGTTCAAGACTGGCAATTACATGGCGATAGTCAACCTGCCGGGCTCGGCGATTGTGGTTTGATGCAAACTTCCGGGCCAGTGTAATCGTATGGGTGGCTCCGAGGTAAACATCCAGCCGGTTATCATAAATATGAATGCGAAGTGATTCGCCTTTAAGCCGGGAAGGAACCGTGTACAAAACACGTTTAACATTGATAGTGCTTGAAGTACTGACCCTTACCACCAATTCAGTATAGTCAACCGTGCGTTGCAAAGGTAGTGATTCTAGATGTTGACGTTCTTCCTCAATCTTGTCCTGTTTGCGAGCATTAATATTACGGACAATGTCAGCCAAAAAATCTTCGTAGGTAGCCACGGAGTCAAAATTACATGAATCGCGAAGCAATAAAGCCTGACGAATGCGTTTCTTCAGATGGCCGTGAGGTGATTCAATAGCGCCATTTTCATGGCCCTCACCACGATTATTGCGGGTTGGCTTCATACCGTAATGCCGGCAAAGTTGCTGGTAGCGATGGGTAACATCCTCGGACTCATCCTTAGTCAAATTGCGGTAGGCGGCAGACAAGCTGTCACTCCGATGTTCTTGGGGAACTCCTCCCAAGCGCCAGAGGGCATCCTGCAGTCCTTCAGCCAGAGCAGCATACGACTCACCTCCATGAATGACTTTTACCGAGCACCATCCACTGAAAGCCATGCGAAAATGATACAGGAGATGCGTAAAAGGTTGGCCCTGGACGGTAATTGTCACTTCTTTTAATTTGGTGAAATCAGATAACCCCATCCGACCTACAACCTGTTCCTGTCGGAACATTACCTCCTTCTCCGGCCCGTAGAGGGCCTTCCATTCACTCACCCTTCGTTGAAATGTCCGTTTTTTGCTGTCAGGATAGTCGCCAGGGTAATCGTCCTGAAGCTTCTCAAAAAGTGTAGTGGGAGTGAGCGCCGATTTTTTATCAAGTAATGGGACTATCTCACTTTCCCACACCGTCTCGAACGGATCAGTTCGGGTTCGCCAATTTCGTTTTCGCTTACTGTCTGGCTGTAATTCATCCTTCTCAATCCGTTGACCGGATCGTTGAGATATGTTCGCCTTGGCCGCTGCAGTCTCCTGGGTTTTACCTTCTTTACGTTTTCTCATATAAACCTTGACCTGTTCTGAATTTATGGGTTTGCCCGACACCAAAAATCTCCCATTGTGAAAGTTGTTTTTGGGGTCGATTTATACCATATCGAACCGGACAAGTTAATTGTCATCAACCGGACAAGTTAATTGTCACATAACAGGTTGGATTCATGTCATTTGTTGGGTCGTTGTAGAGATATACCTCAATGCTGAGAGGGTTTGGGTTGTTGCATCCGTTATAACACTCTGATGCAAAAACAACGTTTATCGACTGTATCATTTCACCGCCAGACTGCACGTTAAACCCATTTAACCACATAAAATCTGTAATATTATAGTAAGGGCCTAATGCTGAATCGCTAACTCCTGAGTCGATAGAGTAAATAATTGTAGAGTGACTAGCTACAGGTAGAAAAAATAGACAAAAAAAATAGACCCCCGTTATTACTATAATTTTTTTCATTTTCAAAATCCTAAATAAGGTCAGATACTATGGGGCCAATTGTCTTGAGAACTTGTCGGTAGAGTAATCATTCCAT
>CBDVDO010000226.1:0-3426 GCA_965372765.1 uncultured Anaerolineales bacterium | reverse complement strand
CAGTACCTGTCGCAGTTTCTCCTCCGAGAACCCAAGTAAAACTGTCACCGGTTTGTGTTATGGTGAGTATATCTGTTTCATCGGATTCAGCAGTACAACCGGCATTTCCAGGGTTAACCCAGTTACCGGTAGTTGAATAATCCCACGTACCAGTTGCATCATAAGTAGCAGAAAAGCCATTTCCACTGCAAAAACACACACCTATCATCATGATCATACCAACAACCAATAATCTCTTCATAACGCCCTCCTTTTGTCTTGGTTCAGCTTTATGGGTTTTTTAAATAACACAGGTTGCTCCCCAGCAGAACTAAACCTTTAAGTTTCACCGGATGAAACTTTTTACACATTTGAGCCTTTTATGTCAAACCGTTTCATTTAGGAACTGTTGAAAACAAGTTTTTCGAATCGATCGCTCTTTGATAATTTATTTCAATTTTTGACGATTAATTCTTCTGTTTTCGCGCGCTTCAGCAAGTTTCCGATCCCTTTCGATAAATATTTTCGGCTCATCGTGGATTGGTGGGAAAATTCTCGGCCTCGATTGTGCTTTTGCCCACTTCAATCTCACTGCCTGCCCGCTCGTGCTTCGCAATGCCAGGCAAGTAGAAGTGATTATGGGATGTACCCTGAATCAAAACCAGATGGAGTAGCATAAGTCAATATCGGAGATATAATCAAAAGTTGTGTTTAAAGGATTAGGTGGTGTATCCTCCGGATGATTGTTTTCCGGCAATAACCCGATCATTTTGAAACATCAAAAAGGATGGAATAGAAGAAAATCGGAACGCCACCTAATGCCATACAAAACATTTGACAATAACTCCAGTCATCACTATCGTTCTAAACATCAACTGGGATTGGACTAACCGAACACTATCGTTAAATCATGGGGAAAGAGATGAAAAAACCGTTGGCTTTCATCACACTGATTTTGCCTGTAGCTTTGACATTGATCGTGCTGTCATTCAATACCGGCTGTCTCCGAACGAAATTCAGAACAGGGGAAATCGTTAACAGTATAGGTATGGAGTTTGTTCATATCACCTCTGGTACATTTGTGATGGGAAGTTCCTCCTCTGAGAAGGGGATGTACAATAGGGAAACCCAGCACCGGGTTACCTTGACAAAGGGGTTTTACATGCAAACTACTGAAGTCACTCAGGGGCAGTGGTATCAGATCATGGGTACCCGGCCATGGTCGGAAAAGAAATTCGTTCGTGAGGGCGACGATTGTCCGGCAGTCTATGTCTCGTGGAATGATTGTCAAGAGTTTATAAGAAGACTGAACCACAGAGAGGATACCTCCAAATACCGTCTGCCAACTGAAGCCGAGTGGGAATACGCGTGTCGGGCCGGCTCGACAACGAGGTTCTGTTTTGACAACAGCGATAGTGGCTTAGCTAACTATTGCTGGTATAAGGAAAACACTCGAAAGATGGGAGAAGAATATGCTCAGAAGGTCGGTGCCAAGAAGCCCAACGCCTGGGACATTTATGACATGCACGGCAATGTCTGGGAATGGTGCCAGGACTGGTACAGTAGTTATCCTTCAGGCCATATCATTGATCCTGAAGGACCCCCTTCAGCCTTGAGTCGGGTTATTCGCGGCGGCGGATGGTACTTCTCAGCCCGGGATTGCCGTTCGGCAAATCGCTACTTCAATTTGCCCGCATTCCGTGACTTTGTTCTTGGGTTTCGCCTCGCCAGATCGGAGTAGTTTGGAATGGGTGCTGCTGCAAGGGTAAAAAAGCTTGGGGAGGATGGTCAAGACCATCCTCCCATGTTGTTTTACTCAAGCTATTTCACTATTTCACGGGAAGCTCCTCGAAGAGATCATATACCTCAGGCACACTGCTGCTAGGTGCCGTGAGCTGGAACACAGAGTCTGATGAACTGTGTGGGCCTGAATAGGTATCCACAGGGCTCACAGAAACACTGCCGCTTGAGGAGACCGTCATCTCGAAGATTGACCAGACCCAGTCATCGCCAACCGACTCCCTGCTCGTGGGAGGATTAAATGTACGGATCAATGTGGAACCTTGGTAGACCTGGACAATGGCGCCACTGTTCGGAATATCGGAAGTTCCGGAATAATGGTGAACATAATACCTGTATATGCCAGGCACAAAGTAGCCATCCGACTTTTGAATAGATATAGTTTCAGGCCCGTAGCTTGTTACGTCATCTACATCGAGCCAAGCAGAGATGCTGGAGTCACAAGGCGCTCCACTGCAGTTGTTTCGGGCCGAATAATACACATGAAAGCGGTCTGAGGAACCGTCTGCTTTTGGCCCGGTAAGATGCGAATCGAGGTCTCTTGGATTTTCCCCCCAGGTCAAGATAACCCTTATATTTCCTTCACTAACGCCGGAGGCATCGCTGGCAAGAAGAGAAATCCCCTGACTCTGCGTCTCTCCACATGCAATGTTAACCTGGGTTTGCTGGGTGATATATCCTGTTGCACTCACAGTGACAGTTACTTCCTGGTTTACAGGAAGATGCATCAGGGTGGCGTTGCCTGAGCTGTCTGTTGTAACGGATTGCGTGCCTCTTTCAACGGTTGCGCCTTCAATGGCCAAGCCGGTCAGTGCGTCGCTTATAGTCAAATTGAGGGCAGAGGCACTAAACAGACAATCGCTGCTTTCGCCTGACGGCTCAACGACTGTAATGGTTGCGCCTATCATCATAATAGGGTTGGGTGCGCTTGCCGTGGGACTAACCCACGCAACCACCACATAATGGCCGACTTCATCAAATGTATAGGTGAGGGTGTTACTCGTGGACCACTGTACATCGCGCATGTTTATCCAATTGGTAGATGTAGCATAATCGCTTGTACCGTAATCGGGATTATAGGAAAAATAGTAGTAAAAGGAACCCTCACAATCAGACACGGCATCCAGAGTGAATTGTATGGGGCTGCCGGCTTCCGGCAACTCGGTATAGTCCATGGTTAAGGCCTTAGGAGTAACTATACACTCCTGAGCTATGACTATAGACGGAAAACCTAACAATAAACAGATAAGTAAAAGTAACATGGATGTAACTATGCATCTTCTTTCTCTTTTTTTCATTATATCTACTCCTTATTCTATTTAAAATTAATGCACCTCTAAAGACAGGGGCCAAGAAAACGAACAGCTCCTAATCCAAAACAAGGTAGCCTAACACATTCCCTATCCTGCTCCATTAGCAGGGACGGATAGAAAATGGCAATCACACCTGCCTCAGCTCTACCGAAAACTGGATACCGCACCTCCTTTCCAAAAAACAAAATTTTACCTCCAATTTTGCTAAAACAGTTAGTGCCTGAACAACAAGTCCGGTTTTGGGTCAGTTGGGTTGAGCGCAATTAGTTATGTTGGGTTTAGCGCAGGCTTCACTTCGTGTCGTACCTCAACCCAACCTACGAATATCAAGCAA
>CBDVDO010000225.1:0-3452 GCA_965372765.1 uncultured Anaerolineales bacterium | reverse complement strand
GGTAACCAAGAAGCCAGAGGACAGGCGCAATGCTTATTCCCGCCGCAGCACTCCCCCGGGCTCTGTGTCCGTAGAGAAGGATCATGCAGATCAACACAGCTAAAGTGATCAATCCACCAGTGATGTCGATGGCCAAAAACCCCCCAAATGCAGTAGCCAGCCCCATTCCGCCCCGAAATTGAGCGAAAATAGGCCAGCAATGGCCAACAACTGATAAAGTCGCAGATAAGATAATTACAGGCTGAGAATACCCTTGGAGAGCAGCAACATATGCTGGTAAAAACCCTTTGCCTATATCGAGGATCAAAACAATTATTCCTGGAAACCACCCTACCTGACGGATAGTATTCGTCGTTGAAGCGTGTCCAGATCCACCATCCCTGATATCTATACCAGCCACCAGCCGTGAGATCCATAACGAAAATGGCAGGGATCCAGCAATGTAAGCCAGCAGAGGGAAAAACCAACCGGAGGAAAGCGCAGTTTGAATAATCATAGGATTTTAAGTTTTTAGAATAATATACCAAGCGGTGTTAAGAAAATCACCAAACCTCTTCCCACCAATGCTGTACCCATGGCAATCACAACGGTCAAACCAGCAATGATCAGCATATCCCTGGTGTTTAATTCCTTTTTGAGGGCAGCCAGGGTGGCTAAACAGGGTATGTAAAACACAACAAATATCGTAAATGTAATCATTTGTTCAGGACTTAAAGCTTGAGAAATATCAGTGACATTTAATGCCTGCCGGAGCATAATCATTGACAACTCTTTTCTCAGCACTCCAAATATCAGCGGCACACCTACCGCAGAAGGCAAACCCAAAACCCAGGTAAAAGGACGGGCCATCAAGTTCAGTATACCTGCAAAATTGTATCGGTTTGCCAGCTCAAGAAATATACTGCCTGCGATCAGTATCGGCCAGGCTTCTATTACAAATTCCTTAGCTCTGAACCAGGTCTTGTTCAACATTGTCCTCAATGTAGGCATCCGATAGGGAGGGACTTCCAGGATTAAACCAGGTGATTTTTTAAGTATGCGCCAGGATAGAATTCTCCCTGTCAGGGCAATTACGATAATGTTAAATATATAGATTAACAGGGCAATTTTTGACCCCAGGTAAAATGCGACCAATCCAAATATCACTGCTATTCGTGCAGCGCAGGGAACCATGACAGATAAGGTTGCTGCAAGGAAACGATCCCTCCTGTCTTCCAGTGTCCTGGTAGCCATGACAGCAGGTACATTACATCCATAACCAAGGATAAAGGGAACAATGGCTTTGCCATGCAAACCCATCTTCTGCATTAATGAATCCATTAAGAATGCCAATCGCGGCAGGTATCCAATGTCCTCCAGGAATCCCATTCCGAACAAAAAAGGCATTAAATACGGCAGGACTATGGCTACTCCCCCAGCGATTCCCTGCAAAATTCCGGTAAGAATGTCTGTAAGGAACGATCCAACACCAGTGAACTTTCCCAGATTGGCTATCAAACCGTCAAAGAGCGAGATCAATGGACCTTCAATCGCTGAACCGGTCAGATAAACAGCCTGGAAGAAAGCCCATAAAATACCGAGCAAGATCACATAACCCCAGAAAGGATGAAGCAGGATATCATCAGCCCGTGTTTGCCAGGTGACACGCTCTTCTCCCCTGGTCATCACTTGCCTGGCCAGTTCTTTCGCCAGGATATGTCGCTCCTCAGAAAAAACCCAACTGGGAGTTTTCCCCTGTTGTTCAGTGACCTGCTGGATGTATGTTTCTACATCTTTTTTCAATTCCAGGTGGGCAGATTCGGAATCATTGAGCAATTCACTCCCATCTTCCAGAAGGCGGATAGCCAATGCTTCCCGATCCCAATCCGTGGGTAAATCCTGGAGATTTTTGCTCAACTCCAGAATAATTCCCTCCACTTGTTGATTTTTGTAGGGAATTCTTTTCACAACTTTGCCGTTACTGCCTGCATCCAGAACGGTGGTAAACAGATGTTTAATTCCCCTTCCCTTACTGGCAATAAGCGGCAAAACTGGCACTCCCAGGATTTGCTGCAGGTGAGGTCCATCAATTGTTATCCCCATCCGGGCAGCTTCATCCATCATGTTCATACCCACTACCAGCGGCTTGCCCAGCTCTAATAATTCAAGAGTCAGATCCAATCCCTGCATAAGATGTGACGCATCGACCAGGTTTAAAATGACATCAACATGATTGGAGGATAAATAACGGATAACTTCCTTTTCAGCCAAATTGGACGCGGTTAATGAGTAAGTCCCCGGCAAATCAACCAGTTCTATGGTTTCCCCAATTAGCTTAACGCTGCTTTCTGTAAATGTGACTGTAGTGCCGGGGAAATTTCCAGTATCCGCTTTATAGCCTGCCACTTGATTAAAAAGGGTACTTTTGCCGCAATTTGGCTGTCCGATTAATGCTACTCGCATACTTTTACCTCGATCTTTCCAGCCACTCCCCGCCCTAACGCAACGATCCTGCCATTGGCTTCCACCAAAAGAGGTCCATTAAAAGGTGCCCTTTTGGTTACTATGATGCGATCACCCGGCATTAATCCCAAAGATCTGAGTTTTGAAGAAATTCCCTTCCCCCCTTTACAACTAACAATTTCTACTTGAATGTTGTCATCGACGTTTAATAATTTCATTTGATTCCCGTGTGATTAAACATGAATTCCCTTGTTATTCACTTACTATTTACTCTATTGGTTGGACATACACTTTCTCGGCCAGTTCTTGAGAAAGGACCAGATGTTCTCCCCGGATAAGGATCAGCATGGAAGTGTCATCCACTGCTACAACCAACACTTCTTCTCCAGGTTTCACTTCGTTTTTCAACAAATAACCCGTCTCCACTTTTTCAGCGTTTAAATGGGTGATTTTCGCTTCATCTCCGGGAGACAATCCCAATAAGGAAATTTCCATATTATTATACGGAGTGGTTTTTGACCAGGGAATGGGTTCGCCGCGAGGATTCACCTGGGGTTGTCCCAGGAACTTTTCCATACGATTTGCCAGGTCTTCCTGAGTATGATGCTCCAACTGGCAGGCAATTTCATGAGCCTTTTCATAATCAAAATCCAGTTTTCCAACCAGGAAAACCTCCCATAAACGATGTTTCCTGAGTATATCCCGGGCTAATTCTTCTCCTTTTTCCGTGAGATTTACACCGGAATACGGCACATAACTTAACAGGCCCTCTTTTTCTAATTTCCGGCACATTTCATTTATCGAAGCTGGCGTTAAACCCATTTCTTCCACCAGCATCGGCACAGGAACAGGACTTTCCCGTTCACGCATCCGGTAGATGGTTAATAAATACATCTGAACGCTTTCACTTTGGTATTGATCAGACAGCATCATTTTATGGCACACCTCAACTTATTTACGGCCAAATGTTCAGGTTTGCCTTATCATACCATGTTTTTTTATTTGTTTGA
>CBDVDO010000224.1:0-3453 GCA_965372765.1 uncultured Anaerolineales bacterium | reverse complement strand
TAGAGGGCTTTCTGAGCACCCGGAAAGATGACCTTTCCGGGATCTTAAATGGCCTCGATACCCAGTCCTGGGATCCGGAAACTGACTCGCAACTCCCCCTCAACTACAGCACAAAAACTCTGAGAAAACGGAAAGAAAATAAAAACCAGCTGCTGGCCGAATTAAACCTTGAACTGGATCCGGACAAACCCCTGCTGGGGATGATCAACCGCCTGGATTATCAAAAGGGAGTTGACCTGGTCCCCGATGCGCTGCGTATGATCAAGGACCTGGACTGGCAGACCGTGATTCTCGGCACCGGTGATCCCAAACTGGAAGAAGAAGCCCGCCAACTGGAAAAGGAGTTTACCCAGGTTCGGGGGATCTTACGCTATGACGGCGGCCTGGCTCGGAGGATCTACGGCGGAAGCGATTTGATCCTGATTCCCTCCCGCTACGAACCTTGCGGGCTGACTCAAATGATCGGGATGCGCTACGGCTGTGTCCCTCTGGCGCGGGCTACAGGTGGATTAAAGGACACCATTATCGACTATCATTCCGGAAAAACAGGGGAAAGTACGGGATTCCTCTTTAAAGAAGCCAGCTCTCAAGCGCTGGCAAACACAATCCGTCGGGCTCTGTTGATTTTCCAGGATCAAAGACGCTGGCAGGGTTTGCAGCGCCGGGGAATGAGGAGAGACTTCTCCTGGGAGAAATCAGCGGAAAAGTATCTTGAACTCTATCAAGAGCTAGTTGAATCATAAGTATTCCGATTTCACCGCTCGAGGGAGAGCCCTTCGACTTCGCTCAGGACAAAATCAGGATGCCTGAAAATCAAATTTACAGCATCAGGCGTCTTGAGTAGCTCTGAGTAGTCCCGCAGGGATGTATCGAAGAGCGTATCGAAAGGCACCTGATGTTGCTGTAATTATACCGATGACCGAGCTGGCCAATTTCACCGCTCGAGGGAGAGAGCCAGCTCTCCCGGGTTTATGTTAAAATAATAATCAATCACGTATTAGGGGGCTATATGACTAACTGGAAACCTGAATTTTCCCCACAAAACCTCTACTTCATCACAACGTCATCTCACCAACATTCTACAATCTTCAAGGATAATGTGACTAAACAAATAATCCTTGACATATTCGATTGTTACCGAAGACAAAAATATCTAAAGTTATATTCATTTGTGATTATGCCTACCCATATTCACTTCATATCGAAATTTACCAGTCAAGTGCCACTAGCTGATTTCATGAGAAATATCAAAAGCCTATCTGCAGACAGGATTCATAGATATCATCGCACGGTAAAACAAGGATCTACGATTAATAAAATATGGGAAGATGGCTATGTTGCCAAGGAAATACTTTCATTTAGTTTTCTAGAACAAAAAATTGATTATATTCATCAGAATCCATGTCGGTTTCCTTGGAAAATTAGCAATTATCCTGAAGAGTATCCATGGTCCAGTGCATGTTTATATTTATCTGATATTCCTTGTATCATTCCTATTGATGATATCCGGGAAATCTTCGTGTAAGAACACGGTTGACAAGCTCGAGGGAGAGAGGCAGCTCTCCCGGGTACCTTATCCGCAGGAGCTGACTCTCGATTTCTCATTGGAACACTCTGCAATAAAGTATCTTAAACTCTATCAAGAGCTGGGTGAGTTAGATACCGGTGACATGGTGACCAAGTGACTGGGTGACTGAGTGAGAGGGTGAGAGACCGCTCTCCCGGTTTCTTGCCCGCAGGAGCTGGCTCTCCTGCTTGAGCGTAGGTAATCACGGCAAGGAAAGCGGGCACCCGTAAAAATCCTCAAGCGCGCCGTCCCGCCAAAGCACAGCTTCCACTTGATCCCCGCTTTCATCATAAATCACAACTACGACCATATCGAAGGAACCACCTTCCTCACAACCAAACGCGATCACATCAGATCCATGGGGGAATATGACCGGGGGTTCTTCCCGGAATAATACTCCCCAGAGAACTTCAGTGCCTGCGAGATAAAACTCAGTCCGTGTTGACTGTTCTCTCTCAAGTCCCCCCCACACAGTAGATCTGACATCGTAGAAACTCTCTCCAGGCTCAAAATACCGGGGATATAAGGCCCGAGCGTAAACGACCTGTCCTCCCTGATCGATAAAGTCAGTCAGCACCCTTCTTTCTTGGTCCAAAAATGGGCTTTCTTCAAATTCCAAAAGCTTGGTCGTTTTTTGATCCAGAGCAGGGGCAGGATATTGATTCGGTGTGAGATACTCCACCACTGGAATGCTGGCCCCCAGGATAAATAACCCTACCGGAATGACGGTTAGCGCAAATTTACTGGAGAATAATTTCGGCAGCGGGAGCGGCGCTTCAAAAACCTGCTCCGGTAGGAACGGTGAATTTCCCAACCACTTCATACCAGACCTGATCAACTCGACTAATCCTATGCTATAGAATAAGCCTGTAATCCAATCCACACCCTGAAGGTACCTTCCCCCAGAAAACCGAATCCAGGTATAAATCAAGATATGGGCAATGAGAGCAAGTAAGGGTAAGGAAACAATCCATCCCCGCTCTCGCCAAACTCCTGAAATTCCAAGTGTAATTAATGCCAGCGTGAGGGTAACGGCAAGGGTAGAATGGGAAGGAATCCTTCCGTCCCAATCCACCCACCAATAGGGAAGGGTTTTAACATACGTTTCGGGAGAATAGAAAAGCCCCCCGTAATAACGGTCCAGCTTCCCAATGGACATTTTTGAGAGATAATCCAAATCCAAGACCAACGGGTTGCTTGGCAGGTAGACTACAGATTGGATTAATTGGTTTGTGAAGTGGTTAAGCAGCAAATCCAGGATTGAAACTGATCCATCAGTCTTGTCCAGGACAGGGTTGAGGATGAGGCTTTGCTGAAAAGCTCTGGCAAGAGAGGGCTGAGTAACGTTTAATGCACTCCAAACGAGGGGCGTCGCCTCCAATACATAAGCTTGGTCATCTGCGAGCAGAAAACTATCTTCATTTTTTATCTGACCTGGGTCCAACCTAAGTGTATCACTGATCAAATATGTACGATTGCCTGGTCGATCGAGAAAAATCAAACCGGTATTGTGCCAGTTACGGTAGATCCATGGCGTGATAACAAGTAAGATCCCAAACCCAACCATAGCCATATTTTTCAAAAAAGAGCCAATTTTTTTATGAAAATATAACCCGGCACCAACAGCCACAAAAGGAATAATAATGCCCACTTCCTGCCGGATAAGCATGGTCATCCCCAAGACACCCCCGCTTAGAAGAGGTAAGATCGTCCGCTCTGTAGGTCTTTTCACCCATAGAATGAAAAGTATCAAAAACAGGGTTATTCCCATCATGGTCGGTATTTCTGACATCACCAATTTCCAATTGACGCCACTAATAACACCATCTAATAATACAGCATTTCACTCCCGCAAGAGGAAGAATACAGCAGCTAATAAACCAGCA
>CBDVDO010000223.1:0-3455 GCA_965372765.1 uncultured Anaerolineales bacterium | reverse complement strand
TTGAGAGATTTTATAAAATAGATAAATCCCGGAAAAAGGCTGGAAAGCCGGGAACCGGGTTGGGGTTAGCGATTGCAAAACAAATTGTTCAGGCTCACGGGGGGAAGATCATAGTAAAAAGCACTTTGGGAGTAGGATCGGTTTTTGAAGTAATATTACCCGTGGTTAATCCCGATGATTCCACAGTAGCGATCAATAGAGAGGAGCCGGATCTTTTATGACGGTTTCTGTGATCATTCCCTGTTATAACGAAGAGGACTCAATAACTGATCTGCTGATTGCGATATATGAACAATCTTTTCCCAGAGATGAAATTGAAGTGATCATTTCGGATGGAATGTCCACGGATGCTACCAGGGAGAAAATTGCTGATTTCGCGAATGAATTTCCGGGCCTTCAACTCACGGTAATTGACAACCGGAAGAAGACCATTCCCTCCGGACTGAATCAGGCAATTCAAGCGGCGAATGGAGAATATATCATTCGCCTGGATGCTCATTCTAATCCCCATCCGGACTACATTACCCGCAGCATAAAAGCGCTTAAAGGTGGGTTGGGTGACAATGTCGGGGGAGTGATTTCAATCCAGGCTGCCAGCCAAGGTTGGATTTCACAGTCGATTGCCATTGCTGCCGGCAATCCGTTAGGAGTCGGTGATGCCAGATACCGGATTGGCTCTGAACCAGGAGAAGTGGAAACAGTTGCCTTTGGAGCCTTCCGTTCGGAATTGATTGACAAGATTGGTCTTTTTGATGAAACTCTGTTGGCGAATGAAGATTATGAGTTTAACGTCCGGATCCGCAAAGCAGGAGGAAAGATCTGGTTAGATCCGGCAATTCAGGCCAATTATATTGCCCGTTCGACGCTCAGGGAGCTGTCCGTTCAATATTGGCGGTATGGGTACTGGAAATTGAGGATGCTGACCCGGTATCCGGAAACCTTCCGCTGGCGGCAGATTTCCGGGTTATTTGTTCTTTCCTGGCTGGTATTGGGAACTCTCTCAATTTGGTTTCCCGCTGCCCGCTGGCTCCTGGCAGCGGAAGCTGTTATCTACGGCGGCGCATTGATTCTTGCGGGAATGAGGGCTGGCACAGATAAAAAGAGCCTTTTGTTGGGGTTGGGAGTTCCCCTGGCGATTGCAACGATGCATTTTTCATGGGGTTCTGGTTTTTTGTGGAGCCTATTAGTTTATTTTTTTGATAAAATATTCAGGAAAGAACCAGATTAATTAATAGAGATAGAATTTATGAATTCATCATATGACGCTCAAAAAGAACACCGCTGGCGTTTCCGCTTTGTAGAGCGGCGAGTCATACTGCTGTACGGTGACATAATTGCAGAAATCTTAGCCCTGGTTGCGGCTTTATTTATTTGGGGCAGCCAGGCAGAGTTCCTGGGTTTTTCAATCCCCTTCCTGTTAGAACGAGTACCGGGATGGTTCTTCTTTTTGCCGCTTCTCTGGCTTTTCTTGTTAATTGAGATTTATGACGTTCGAAAAGCAAGCAGCTGGAACCACACTTTACAAAGTGTAGGAACAGCAGCAGTAATCGGTTCGATCCTCTATCTGGGTGTATACTTTACCTCGCCTCCGGAATCCCTGCCGCGAACCGGGGTGGCAGCATTCATTTTTGGCTCAGTGGTTTTTACCCTGATCTGGCGGTTTATATATATAAAGGTACTGACCTCGGAACAATTTTTGCGCAGGGTGCTCCTGGTGGGAGGAGGAGTGTCCGGTAAGATTTTGCTTCAATCCATTAATGCCCTGGACCCCAAACCTTACTTTATGATAGGTGTCATTGACGATGATTCCGATAAAATTGATCAGGAAATCGAAGGATACAAGGTTCTTGGCAGCGGTAGAGACCTGCTGGATGTTATCCAATCGGAACGGATATCCGACATCATCGTTGCTATTAGCGGAGTTATTAATGGGGAAACGTTTCAGGCGCTGCTTGATGCGCAGGAGCTCGGAGTGGATATCATCCGAATGCCAGTAGCATATGAAGATATCAATCAGCAGGTTCCGATCAGGATCCTGGAAGCTGATTGGATTCTGCGCTCGTTCGTGGATGATACTGGTGTCAGTGGCCTATATAATGTTGGAAAAAGAATTATGGATTTTATTGGAGGTTTAATCGGGGTAGGTATTTATCTGCTTCTGCTTCCATTGGTAGCTGCTCTGATTTTACTGGATGATGGACTGCCGATTTTTTACCGGCAGGAAAGGTTGGGCCAGAGCGCAAAACCATATAAAATCATCAAATTCCGCACCATGGTAAAAGATGCAGAAATTGATGGGCAAGCGCAGTGGGCCAGTGAAAACGATCAGAGGGTGACCAAAATTGGCAAATTCTTAAGAAGAACACACCTGGATGAGTTTCCCCAATTTATTAATGTCCTGAAAGGGGAAATGAGCCTTGTGGGACCGCGGTCTGAGAGACCAAGTTTGGTAAATAGACTTCAGAAAGATGTGCCGTTCTATCGAGCGAGACTGCTGGTAAAACCCGGGGTGACAGGATGGGCTCAGATTAACTATGGTTATCCAGAGACAATTGACGAGACCATAAATAAACTGGAATATGATTTGTACTATATAAAAAACCGGACAATACTATTGGATTTGAGAATCATCTTAGGGACGCCGGCAACTATCTTTGGCTTAAAAGGGAAATAAACGGATGGGTAAATGTTTGGTTACCGGGGGCGCTGGTTTTATTGGGTCACATATTGTGGAAGGGTTGTTGGAGCGCGGGGATGAGGTTCGTGTTCTGGATAACTTCTCAACCGGGAAAGAGGAGAACCTGAAGGATTTCCAGGGTGAAATTGATTTGATTAAAGGAGACCTGCGCGAACTAGCAGACCTGAAAAAAGCCATCAAGGATATCGATTATATTTTTCACCAGGCAGCTTTTGTGTCCGTGCCCCTTTCTTTGGAGGACCCGGATCTGTGTTTTGTGGTCAATGTAAATGGGACAATCAAATTATTATCAGCTGCAAAAGAATCTGGTGTAAAACGGGTTGTTTTAGCTTCTAGCGCGGCGGTCTATGGAGATAACACCGCAGTTCCATTAACTGAGAGTGCCCAATTGAATCCTTTATCTCCTTATGCGGCTTCAAAAAGAGTGGGAGAAATCTACACAAAAATCTATTCCAATCTGCTAAACCTGGATGTTGTTGCGTTGCGGTACTTTAATGTCTATGGGCCCAGACAAAATCCGGAATCGGATTATGCCGCAGTTATTCCCAGATTCATTAAAAAGATTCTAGCAGGGGAGAATCCTACCATTTATGGAGATGGGGGGCAGAGCAGGGATTTTGTATATATCGATGATATTGTGCGGGCGAATTTATTAGCTGCGGAATCTATCCAGGCAGCAGGCCGGGTAGTAAATATTTGCTCTGGGACAGAAGTCAATCTCCTGCAATTAGTGGAAAGTTTATCAATAGTATTTAAC
>CBDVDO010000222.1:0-3497 GCA_965372765.1 uncultured Anaerolineales bacterium | reverse complement strand
GCTGGTTGATCGGCCAGGTGATGGCTAAATCGGGCGGGAAAGCAGATCCCCAGGCGGTGCGGGAAATCTTGGAAAAACTGCTGAAATAGCCAAATCTTTTCCAATCCAATAAACAAACCCCCTGTTAAGTTTGGATTTAACCCCAAAAACAGGATCCGACTCACGATTCGAGATGAGCGCTCCTTATTATCTCTTGCTGCTACCCTTCAATAGGTCCACGATTTTTCAGTACGAAGTACCCAAACACAACAGCTAGAGGAACATGAAAAGCAACCGTAGACCAGCCACTGTTGTTGGGAATTCCGGTTAATTGGAATAGGGTCGCGCTTATGGAGCCAAGTGTCCAGTAGACAAACAAAGATAACACGATTGCTCTTCGAGCAATCGAATCAGGTGTATTCCTTGCTGCCCAGGAGAGTACGGCAAGTGCAAGTAAACCACTCCCAAATAGTTGAGCCATATGTTTCATTCCTGCATCAGCTATTACCCCGTGGCTAGCAGGAATCTTCGCTGGCATTAGTAGAAAAACTATGCCAAACAAGAATGCCATGACAGCTGTGATGATAAAAAATGTTTTCGGTTTCATGATCTTCTCCTTCATAATAGTCCCCCAACACCGTAGAGAGGGTTACCGCTTGATATCTGGCAGCGGTGGATGAAGGTGATCAGCATGAATGGACAGCAAGGGGGGTAAATAATTGATGCACTTATTGTAACAAATAAATTACATACTAGCAAGAGAAAGGGAGGTGCAAAGTGCAAGTTGCAGATTTAAAGGTTGGAAAGTTGGAAGGCTCATTTTCACTATTCACAACTCCCCGTAGAAATAAAAAAACCAGCTGATTTTCGACCACCTGGTTTTTCATTTGGTAAAGTGTTGTCACTATTCCAGCGTTTGCTGCGACATCATGGTCAGCTCCACCCGTTTGGTCCATCCCAGGCTTTCCCAGAACTTAACTCCCCCCAGGTTATCCTCAAAAACGAACAAGTGGCACTTCTGGATTCCTATCCGGGTTAGGGCGAACATGCAGCGGCTGACCAGCGATTGCCCTAATCCCTGCCGGCGGAAGTCCGGGTGGACCATCAAGTGATGGATATAACCCCGCCTGCCATCATGGCCGCAGAGTACAGACCCTACCACCTGCCCTTCTTTCCAGGCAATGTAGCTCATACCCGGATTCCTTTCCAGGAAGATTTTGATGCCGTGGTGTGAATCCGCTTTACTTAACCCAATATTGTCACTTAAATCCCACAACTTATAGACAACATCATAATCTTCAATGCTCATCTCATGGATATTGATCGTCATCCTGTCTCCTTCTTCCCGGAGGAAAATCACTGAATAGGCTCCTGGGCTCAGCGATTAATACTCAAAAAATCCCCGCCCTGTTTTGCGTCCTAAATGCCCGGCAGCAACCATTTTCCGCAGCAAATAAGCCGGACGGTATTTGTCTTCACCCAGGTCGGCCTGCAGCACCTCCATCACGGAAAGCACTACATCCAAACCAATCAAGTCCGCGAGGGCAAGGGGTCCCAACGGATGGTTCATGCCCAACTTCATGACCTCGTCGATTGCTTCCCGGCTGCCGACGCCTTCCTGGAGAGCAAATACAGCTTCATTAAGCATGGGACATAAAATCCGGTTGGAGATGAATCCCGGGGAGTCATTGGCTTCCACCGCCACTTTGCCCATTTGTTCAGCCGCTTTGATCACCGCCTTTGTGGTTTCATCAGAAGTATCCAGTCCGCGGATGATTTCCACTAACTTCATCAGGGGCACTGGATTCATAAAATGCATGCCGATAACTTTGTCAGGGCGACTGGTTGCAGAAGCCAACTGGGTCAAGCTTATTGATGAAGTATTGGATGCCAGGATCGCCTTTGGAGAAGCATTTTCATCCAGCTCAATAAAAATCTTGCGCTTCAAATCAAAGTTTTCCGTGGCTGCCTCAATTAACAAATCAGCCTTTTCGATCCCTTCCAGATTATGAGTCATCTTGATCTGGAGGGCATTTTCTTTTCCCTCTGCGGATATTCTTTCTTTTTGAAATAATTTTTCTACTGATTTGGATATGGTCCCTTTGGCTTTCTCCAGCTGATCCTGGTCCACATCCATCATTGTCACCTGGAATCCGGAAACAGCCGCTGTCTGAGCGATCCCGTTCCCCATCGTCCCCGCACCCACTACAAAGATTTTTTCCACCGCCATCTGTTTTTCTCCTTCAGATTAAATGATCTCAATTGCCATTGCTACCGCCTCTCCTCCTCCTAAACAGAGGGAGGCCACACCACGGGATAAACCCTGATCCTTCAAAGCATAGATCAGCGTGGTCAGCACCCTGGCGCCGCTGGCTCCAATAGGATGCCCAAGAGCGATTGCCCCGCCATGAACATTTACTTTATCCCAATCCCAGCCTATGTCTTTCATGGCTTTCCCATCAGCCAGAACCTGGGCTGCAAATGCTTCATTTAACTCAATCAAATCCACATCATCCAGCGTCCAACCTACTTTTTCCAGCAGCAAGGGCGTGGCAACTACCGGCGCATAAAACAGGTACTTCGGTTCCACAGCCGCATACGCGTAATCAATTATCCTGGCTAATGGTTCTGCTCCCATTTCCGCGGCTTTTTCTTCGCTGGCAACCACTACTGCGGAAGCGCCGTCATTTAATCCAGGCGAGTTTCCTGCAGTCACTTTACCATCTTTAATAAATGCCGGGCGCAGCTTGGCCAGTATTTCCGGGGTAGTATCACGCCTGGGAGTTTCATCGGTATCAAAAATTGTTATGCTGTTTTTGCGTCCTTTTATCTCTATGGGGAGAATCTCATCTTTGAACTTTCCCCCATCAATGGCCTGGATGGTCTTTTGGTGGCTCTGATAGGCAAATTGATCCATCTCTTCCCGGGAAATATCATATTCCTCGGCAATGAATTCGGCAGCATTGCCCATCCCCCAGTCTTCAAACGGATCCCAAAGACCGTCGTGTAAAAGGGCATCCTTTAACTCGGCATGTCCAAACTTCAGTTTCCCCGATCTTCCTTCCAACAGATATGGCGCCTGGCTCATAGACTCCATCCCGCCGGAAACAAAGAGATCGGCATCGCCAGCCCGGATGCTCTGGGCTGCCAGCATAACAGCCTTTAACCCGGATCCGCAAACTTTGTTGAGAGTGAAGGCGCCAACCGTTGCCGGCAGCCCGGAATTAATGGCCGCCTGGCGGGCAGGATTCTGTCCCAATCCAGCTGAGACCACATTACCCATGATCACTTCCTGGATTTCCTCCGGATTCGGGATGCCAGCTCGACGGACAGCTTCCTTTACTACCAACGCTCCTAATTGGGTAGCAGAAAAACCGCTTAATGAGCCCAGGAAACTACCCGAAGGCGTGCGGACTGCACTGAGAATTACCGAGTTTTTTATTGTCATTAGGGACCAACCTCCTCAAATGAAAACGAATTATCAGCTATCTAATGGAAACTCAAAACCGGTAAATTAC
>CBDVDO010000221.1:0-3526 GCA_965372765.1 uncultured Anaerolineales bacterium | reverse complement strand
TCTTCTTCGCTGGGCAACATCACAAACTTTTCTTCAAAGTAAATCAGGGGAGTGTCGACCCAGTGGGATGTGATCTCTCCCTGTTCTGTATCCAGGATAAGAAAACGTCTTAATCCGGTTTCAGTGATATTTAGTGGACAAGGTGACCCTGGGTAGTGGACTTTTTCACCGTCGAACGGGAGATGAATATGTCCAAGGAACGCCAACTCCGGTTTGTAAATCAATAGGTCTGAGCGCGTCAGCGGCATATAGACCCCAGGCTCATAGGCGTCAGGAGTTCGAACTCCTGGGGACCAATCGCCATGACCCACAAGAATCCAGCGTTGACCGGTAAGCTCAGCCACGAAAGGGGCAATAATACTCCCCATGTTTTGGCCTTTTTGATAGGGAACAAAGAGGATTTTCCAGGTTTTATTTAAAGGCAGGAGCTGGGGTTCGTTATGAATGATCAAACCATCAGCAGCAATGTTTTCCTGGTTCAGGTCTTCATCGTGATTACCAGGGATGATGGCAGTTGTGAGATCTGGCGGACGATGTTTTTTGTAAAGAGATTCAAATTCAGCATAGTTGGGCATAGACTGGTCAAACAAGTCTCCTGCAATAACCAGAAGTTTAACCTGGTTTTCCCCGCACTGCTGGAGGATATTTGCCAGTGCCTGGAAACGTTCAGGGTTTCTGGACTGGGTAGTGAGGTGGTTATCTGCTGTAAAAGCGATTTTCAAGGAGCACTTCTCCTGTAAGAGTTGTTAAATAGTCATTTTACTTTATTTATTATACCGGAACAGAATATCACCCAAAGGAGTATGACAGCTGGTATACCCGGAAAACCCGGGGATGCACAAAGATGGGTTCAGAAGAACTGCCGCGGAGCTAAATTGTTATTATTTGGTCTTATTGGCCGGGGATTTTTTGCCTGTTATTTCAGTCAGGATTATCTGCCAGATTGTAGTCCTGGAGAGTTCTTTCTCCGAGATCTCCCAGTCCTGATCTGAGAAGTGAAGCATGATTTGTTTGATCCCGTACAGCCGGTCTTTTGAATTGGTGACTACTTCTGCAATTCCGGTGGCTATCACGCTCTGGTAGTGAAAAGACCAGCGGCAGGCAAGGTCGGGGTCAGGCTGAACGTGTATTTCCCCTTCAAATCCCAGGCAAACACGAGGATTTGCAGACAGAATATCATTCTTTTTGCCTTCCCGGGCGGTGTGAAAATAAACCGCATTTCCATCATAGCCAAAAGAGAGCGGCACAACATAGGGATGATCGTTGAGGGAACACGATAGATGACAGATTAATGAGTTGTGGATTATTTGATCCAGTTCGTGGCGATTTGTTATTTCTTTTTCTTTTCTTCTCATTAGAAATTATGTATAGGTACAAATAGCTATGAATTCGAGGAGCCTGTTCTTATGAATCTACGTAGTAAAAAGGTGAGCAGAAGAACAACAATTATTACAGCAACTGTGGGGAGAATAATTGAGATCAGGGTACCCAGGATGGAAGCGCCCAGTTCTCCGGTCGAAACAATCGGGTTGGCTAGGCCTGCGGAGGATACTGTTGATGCGCCGCGGACCAGGACGCTGGAGCCTTGAACAATAGCAGCAATCCCACCGCCAGCGATAATAGCTAATGACCAGCGCAGGAAGGGAGAAACATCTCCAACCATAGAGGCAGTGACAAATGTGCCGGCGACAATGGCAGCAGGTGTGGCAATTGTGTCCAGCAGGTTGTCCACCCAGGGGATATAATAGGCGGCGATTTCAATTACCATTGCAATTCCAAAAGCAATTGTAGCTGGCCAGGAGCCAATCCAATCGAATCCGCTTGAAAAGGAAAGAGCACCTGCGTGGTGTGCAATGCTCATTCCAAACAGCGGAACAAATACCCGGAATCCACAAGTGGCGCTGAGGCCTATTCCGATAAATAATCCTAATAGTTCTTCCATGGTTTTGCTCCTGGTAGATAAATGGTATTGTTAAAAAGGCCAGAGAAGAGGAAGCTCAAGCAGTAAAACAACCATCACAATTATTGTTAACGGTAACCCAACTTTGAAATAATCGGAAAAACGGTAACCGCCAGGGCCCATTACTAGTAAATTTGCTGGATGTCCCACAGGACTGAGGAAAGCAGCTGAAGAAGAAACCGCCACAGTCATCATCAGTGGGTAGGGAGAGATACCTAAATCGGCGGCCGTGCTAAGGGCGATAGGCGCGAGCAAAACAGCTACAGCAGGATTGGGCATAACTTGAGATCCAAGTGAAGCCAGCAGGAACAAACCCGCAGCTACAGCAAGCGGACCTGCGCTGCCAATCAATGAAATCATGCTGTCACCGATTAGTTGAGCTGCTCCGGTGTGATCTAAAGCAATACCGAGGGGAAGCATGCCGGCAATCAAGAAAACCGCTTTCCATTCGATCAATCTGTAGGCTTCATCCATTTGGAGGCACCCGGTTAAAATCATTAATGAGACACCGGCAACAGCAGAAATAGCGATGGGAAGCCAGTTGAGGATGACCGGGATCAGCACCAGTGCCATGATCAGGAGAGCGATGGGAGCTTTCTTTAATCGGGGAGCTGGCAATACATCTTCGCTTAATGCCAGGAAATCAGGCTCTTCTCCAAACATATGAAGCCGGCGGCGGGATCCAAACAGCAACAAGGCATCACCGAACTGTAATTTCATATCGCGTAAACGAGAGCGATAAGCTCTTCCTCCTCTCCAGATTGCCAGGATTGTTAAGCCATACTTGGCCCGAAAATTAAGCTCACGAACTGCTTTTCCTGCTAGTGTTGAATGGGGTGATAAGACAGCCTCTATCAGTCCCGTTTCGTCAGTTTCTAATTCAGATAAATCAGGCTCGGTTTGGGCTTCGATTACCAGGTTTTGCAACCCTTCAATAGTTAATAAATCTTCCTGTTTACCTTTAATAAGGAGGGTATCGCCTGCTTGGAGGATTTCCTCTGGAGAAGGCATAAGTTCAGTTGTATCATGGCGGATGATACCCTGAACACTTAGGCCAAAAGCATCACCAAGTCGATTTGATAATAAGGTTTTCCCAACCAGGGCTGATTCCTCCGGAACACGCATCATCATTAGAAGGTCTTCCAGGTGGTAGACCTGAGGCGATTCGACGTCTGACAACATCAGGGCATCGTCAGTTTGGATTTGAGCCAAATCCTCTTTTTTCCCTTTGATGAGTAGAACATCACTATCCATCAGGGGAATATCTTCCAGCTCAGTGTAGTAAATATTCTCACTTCTGCGTATAGCCAATACAATCGCCCGGTATGTATGCCTGAAGGCAGCTTGCGGTAAGGTGAGACCCGCAAGAGACGAACCCTTGATGAGTGTTGCTTCTGCGAGTCTAACATCTGCAGAGATAATTTTTTCAACCGGCAAGCGGTCCTGGTCGAGTAATAATTGCTCCCGGTCATGTAATTCAAACAGGCGGTCCAGTTGACCTTCTACCAAAAGACGGTCGCCTGCTTGGAGTAAAAAGTCGGGATTCGGTGCCAATATTGTTTCATC
>CBDVDO010000220.1:0-3530 GCA_965372765.1 uncultured Anaerolineales bacterium | reverse complement strand
ACTAGACAATATGTATACATAATAAGTTCTCATAAAATACCCCCTTGATACTTATAATTATACAACCGCCTAATCAGATTATCCATTCCTCCCCCCTCTTGTCATCCTGAGCTTGCGAAGGATCCATGCTGAGGCCAGACATCAAATGTGACTAGAGTCTGCAAGGCTAGGTGGCTTCTTTTTTGTGCTCTTCATGGATTCCTCGGTCCTCCCTTCGATACCCCGTCGACTCCACTCAGGGTACTCTGGACAGGCGGAATGACAGAGAAGAGCGTCCCCCAGTTTGTCATCCTGAGTTTACGAAGGATCCATACTGAGATCAGGCATCAAATGTGACTAGAATTTGCTAGACTTGGCGGTTGGTTTATTGTGCTCTTGATGGATCCCTCGTTCTTTCCTTCAATCCATGCTTCTTCTAATTAGCTTGACTTCGAGTAGATTATCATCTAAAATTATACTTGTCAGACCTCTTACCTGTCAGGAGTTTTCATGAACTCTTCCCCTCTCCGCAGACCCGCGGAATTTGCTGAATCCCAGCTGCTTAACGCCATCCTCGATGGCACCTACCCTATCCACAGCACTTTACCCAATGAGCGTGACCTCGCTGGCCAACTGGGGATCACCCGTCCTACCCTCCGGGAAGCGCTGCAGCGACTCGCCCGTGACGGCTGGCTGGATATCCAGCAGGGCAAATCCACCCGGGTCAGGGATTATTGGCGGGAAGGCAGCTTGGCGACCTTGAACGCCCTGGCAGCTTCACCGCACCACCAATCTCCGGATTTTGTGGCTTACTTGCTGGAAGTCCGGCTGCTCTTGGCGCCCACCTACACCCGGCAGGCACTACAACATGCCAGCCCGCAGATAGCCGCTTTATTAGGCCGCGCTGAGGAACTTAACCATGACCCGGTCTCTTACGCCCTTTTTGATTGGGAGCTTCACCATACCCTCACTCAACTTGCATCCAATCCTGTTTTCCAGCTGCTATTTAACGGTTTCAGGGAAATTTATGCCCAGATGGGAAAGACCTATTTTTCTTTCGAGGAATGCCGTTCGGAATCCCGAAAATTCTACAAAAGCTTATTATCCTGCGCCAAATCCGAAGATCTGGACGCCGCTGAAGCTCTTCTTCGGGAAACCATGCAAGTAAGCCTTGATTTATGGCTGCGCTTAGGAGGATAGTGATGAAACGCTGGAACGGTTGGGGAAATATCGCAACACATTACCCACTGCCAGATACATCTTTTGAATTTTTACAAACCAAGCTTGGACCGTTGACAGCAATTCAAGATTCCAGTCTTGACTCTATACTGGCAGCAGTCCCAAAATCCAGGCTGCCTTTTCACCCCTTAATTGATACAAATCCGGAAACCAGATTGCGCCACGCCCGGGGCCAAAGTCTGCCGGATTGGGTGGCGTTGAATCACTGCCGGGTGGAGACTTTTCCGGATGGGGTTGCTTTTCCTCAAAAGGTGGATGATGTGCCCGAACTGCTTAAATTCGCTGGCAAAAACGGTGCCCGGGTAATTCCCTACGGAGGCGGCACAAGTGTGGTTGGACATATCAATCCTTTCCCGGATAGCCATCCCATAATAACTCTTTCAATGGAAAAAATAAATCAGCTGATAGATTTGGATGATGTCAGCAACCTTGCCGATTTTGAAGCCGGGGTTACCGGCCCTGAACTGGAAGCCCAACTGCAGAAAAATGGTTATACTCTCGGGCATTATCCCCAATCCTTTGAATATTCCACCCTGGGCGGTTGGATTGCCAGCCGGTCCTCCGGACAGCAGTCGTATCATTACGGCCGGATCGAAGACCAATTTGCTGGCGGGGAAATTGAGACTCCCCAAGGCCGTTTGGATCTCCCAGTTTTTCCAGCTTCAGCAGCCGGACCTGATTTGCGTGAGATGGTCCTCGGTTCAGAAGGTCGAATGGGGGTCATCACTCGGGCTAAAATCCGGGTCAAACCACTCCCGGAAAGGGAAGGATTTTACGGGGTGTTTTTCCCTTCCTGGGAACAGGGTACAGCCGCAGTGCGTTCTATCACTCAGAATAACATCCCTGTTTCCATGCTGCGATTGAGCAACCCAATTGAAACAGAGACTACCCTGATCCTCTCTGGCAAATCCTGGATAGACATTGCGGACCGCGGCTTGCGCCTGGTCGGTCAAGGCAATGAGCGCTGCTTGTTTATCTTTGGAGTAACCGGCTCCTCAGCCCAAACAAAACTGGCTCGCCAGGCAGTGGTCAAAATATGCCGGTCACATAAAGGCCTCTTTGTGGGTTCAATTGTGGGAAAAACCTGGGAGAAGAGCCGCTTCCATTCTCCCTATTTGCGCAACACTCTCTGGGAGAAAGGAGTGGCCATTGATACCCTGGAGACCGCCCTGCCCTGGTCACAGGTCATGGCTGCCGCACAAGCCATTCCTGGGGCAATTACTGAAGCTGCCCGTCAATCTGGCGAACAGGTCCTGGTGATGACCCACCTTTCGCATATTTATCCTGACGGCGCCAGCATTTATACAACTTATCTCTTCCGCCGGACTGGGGATCCGGATGAACTCTTGGAACGCTGGAGCGCCATGAAAGGGGCAGCCAGCTGTGAAATCCAGAAATTCGGTGGGACCATCAGCCACCAGCATGGAGTGGGCACAGACCATAAACCCTATTTGCCTGCTGAGAAAGGTCTTCTAGGCATGGAAGCTATCCGGACTTTCATCAAAACCTTCGACCCGGAGGGTATGTTAAACCCCGGGAAATTATTTGACTAGCTAAACCCGGGAAGTATTTGAATTATCCTAAATTACAAGGAACGCAAGATGAACTGGAATGATGGCTGGCGTAACCGCGCCTGGGAAAAGGTCGATCAAGAATGGGATTTGATCATCATTGGAGGAGGAATCACAGGAGCAGGAGTGCTCAGGCAGGCGGTAGATGCGGGTTTCAAGGCTTTGCTGGTAGAGGCCCATGATTTTGGATCAGGCACCTCCAGCCGTTCATCCAAACTGGTCCACGGCGGTCTTCGCTACCTGAAAACTGCTCAGCTAAGGATGATATTTGAATCGATTCGTGAAAGAGAATACCTGTTGGAGCAAGGACGGGGGCTGGTAACACCGCTTGGATTTCTGTATGCCAGGCTGCAGGGAGACCATATGCCAGGATGGATATTTGGTCTGGGATTATGTGCCTATGATCTGATGGCCCGCCAATGGCAGCACAGATCCTATGATGCTTTAGACATGAGGGAATTATGTCCACCGCTAAGTACGCCCGCTTTACGCGGCGGTTATCGTTTTTTTGATGCCCAGACCGATGATGCCCGCCTGGTCCTACGGCTTTTACGCGATTCAGTTGAACTGGGCGGTATGGCGCTGAACTACACCAGGGCTGCAGATTTGCTCCGCACGAGGGAAGGCAGGGTAACTGGAGTGCTGCTGCAGGACACATCCGGAAATTCCCAACGTACAGCTGAAGTTAAAGCCAGCGTGGTAATTAATGCCACTGGGGTGTGGGTAGATGAGATACGCCAA
>CBDVDO010000219.1:0-3553 GCA_965372765.1 uncultured Anaerolineales bacterium | reverse complement strand
AATCCCTCCCAGTTGCTGATGATCAGGGCAGAAATTGGTCCCAGCAAGGCGGGCAATAAAGATGATGTCCAGCGCCTTTTACTCAATGCGGTTAAATTAAACAGGATCCCAAACGATCCGACAGCAGACAAAGCAAAGATTAACGAAACACCCAGATTAAATGCCACACTGCCCAGCGTTCCGGCAATTTTTGCCAGCATCGCAACCAGAATATAACCAAAATAATAGTAGGAAATCGCATAGCCGGAGAGCCAGGGATCGTGAGGGGGGAATGTCTCCGAATTCAGGATGGCATTGATGAATGCTAATTCCATCGGTTTTTCGGTACCGCTAATTTCCGGATTCAAGGATCTAATAACAGCCCAGCCGGCAAAAGCGAGCAGGAACAATATTTCAGTGGTGAAGATCAGCGTCCGGTATTCGCGGATCCATTCCTTCAACTTACTTCCCCCTATTTTCCGAATCGCGAAAATTCCCAGGACTGCAGTTAGAAACAAAGTGAACAACAACCCTGCCAGGTTATTCGCAGTAACGCCCAACCGTCCCAGAATCCAATACAGGTATCCCCAAAGGAGTAAACCAAAGATTTTCGAGAACGAATATCCCCGATCTGGCAAATTCGGCACCAGGCGGAATATCACCGGGAATGATATCCACCCTACCACGGTAACCATCAAATACCAAAAAATGAAATCTAACATTTAGTTTCCAAAGAACGTCTAATAACTGTTGAGAGTTTGATAAATTGTAGTCTCCTGATCCTGATAGACGGGAGTCCACAGGATGCCTTCGGCAGCTTTAAATTTTTCTATACCCTCAGCTAGATAATTTGCCCGTTCAAGCTGACCCAGAATAATATACTGGACATCATATTTTTCCAGGAAATTCTGAGCAAATCCCAGGTCGGTTGTATCATAAAACAGATTAACATCTTCAACCCGGCCAAACACCCAATCATGCGGGGTGGTGGTGCGCTGCTGGCGTTGATGCCAATTCCAGCCTACCACACCTGGCAAACCTGTATAAACAGTGTACCGTGTGGCCCAATGATATTCAACCTGATTTGCTTCCACGATTACCGGCGAACCTTCAACGTTATCCTGCATCCAGCGGATGGCATCGTAATCCTGCGAGAAATCAATGGTTGTATCTAAATCAGTATAAAGGGCAAACTGCATAAACGTCATGCCGTCCAGGGTGTGGGGGGCATTGGATGCCATGCGGTCTTTAATTTTAGCTACTCCGCCAAGCAATGGGTAAACCGCTGCCCCGGTGATCAGGATAATTAAGAAAATCTGCCATATCCTCCTGAAATTTACGTTCCATTCCTTCAGGGAAATAGACAACCAACCAATGCAGGCAGCAGCGCTGACGGCAAACAGGGTCCAGGCTTGTAAATAAAATTTAAAGACCGTATTCATCCGGCCAATATCCCCTTCAATGTAAATCAGCTCGACCATCAATGTCATAGCCAGGCTTGTTCCAATCAGGAACAGAACTATCTGTTTTGCCAAAGGTATACCCGGTCTGAAGATCAGGATTCCTGCCCAAACCATCAGTGGAAGCACAAACCAGATAATATGGACTCCTGATCCGAGGATTGTAAATCCACCAATGTCGATTTGATTTTCTAAAGAAATCCCAAGTCCAATCATGATCACCAGCAGAATTAAGATCACTGCAACGATCAGCTCCCGGTATTTGGTTAAGTTCCTTAGCGCAGAAACGGGGGTTGATGCCATCCAATCTATGGTCTCATGAACCATCCAGGAGAAAATCACAAAAATGAACAATCCCCAGTGTGTAAAATAGTCATTTAACGGCGTATTGGATCCAAACCAGGGTTTGATACTGTTATATCCCTGACCGTACCAGTCAGCAAAAGGTTTAAAGAACAGGAATGCCAGAAGGACAAACAAAACCAGCTGGAGAGCATGCGGGATCCAGGAATCCTGCCTTGATTTTCCCCGCCACCATGAATAAACCAGGGCGGCAATGCCCAAAACAAGATAAGGGTAAAAATCCCAGGTATTGGTTGGTCGTAATACACCAACCGCTAGCGCTCCAAAGCTGGACACAGCGAGGATTCTCCCTAATCCTGCTGATTGCCCCTGAGGATTCTGGGTGGATTTTACGATGGATAATGCCCAGGCGATCGCCAACACGGTGAGCGGAAGGGCAATAAAATGCGCATGCAAGTCACCATAAAGGAAAGTGAAGAAGGGAAATTCCGTGATCGGACCCCCATGTTCAGCGCCAATTGTCCGGCTTGGATTCCAGTACCATTCATCCAGCCGGTAATGAAGAGATTTGGTTTGGAAGAGTTGAACCACCCCCAAGAGAGTCCACTTTAATCGTTGGAAGAAATTTCCCTCCAACACATTAACACCGGCTGAAGCAAGCCGCTGAATCCCCTGGAGCACCATCCTGATGACTCCAAGATTCCCAAAAATAACCATGCCCAAAACACCGGCACCTCCAGCCAACAGCGGCAAACCCCTTTGACCCTCTCCTGATCCAGAATCTCCTATCATTAAATTCCAGACTAGAGAAAACGCCCCTAATCCCAGCATCATGAACAACGTCGGCAGGATCAAATTATAGGCAATAGATGGCATGATCCCGAGCAATTTTACCAATACGCCAACAAACACATATCCATAGTAATAGTAATTAATATAGCCCCCCGCAAACCAGGGATCGTAGGGTGGGAAGGATGTGCTTTTTATTACGGCATTAAAATAGGAAAAATCCATCGGTTTCTCGCCGCCCTTCCAGGGATGCCATAGATCAGGATTTCCAAACCGGATCAGCAAAGCGAGAATGAATATTGAAACCGCCAGGACCTCGATGATTAAATAATACTTTTTCTGTTTCGTCCATTCCTGCAGTAGAGATTCCCGTTGAATATATCCAGCAATCAACCCCCCAATCGCCAAAATCAAGACTACACCCAGGATAGTAGTTCGCAAGAAAGGCACCCCTGAGGATCCTGCCAGCCAGACCAGATACGATAACAGCAGCATACCGAAGGTGCGGGCAAGAGGATATCCACCATCCTTCAACCCACTGAGGACAAACCTCATCAATGGGTACACAAGCAATCCAAGGATGAAGACACTTAAGTACCAGAGAATTGCGGCCAAGACCTGGCTCCGATTATGAAGGGCGTCCGGGTTAAATAAATCACTCCAGGTTCCACCTTCTCGCTGTTCATTCAACCGATCGGGAGGAAGCATCAAATTGCCCGGATGTGTATCTGCTTGTTTTGGTGTGATGTGGAGAACTTTAGTAAGATCAACCGCGCTCAGTATTTCAGCTGTTTGTGATAAATCAAAGTCTGCGCTCTTTTTAAATATGAACACTTTGGGGTGATCGTAGACGGTAAACGCCTCTTCTGCTGGCTGATCGTTGATCTCAAATTGACCTAAATGAGGATTCGATTGGAACGTTTGAATGAGATCAAATCCCAGGTTACCCTGGTAAGTGCCAGGAAGCGCCGTATTGTAGCACTGTTCCACACTGATCTCTATTGGGCACCCGACCAACTGGC
>CBDVDO010000218.1:0-3556 GCA_965372765.1 uncultured Anaerolineales bacterium | reverse complement strand
GCCGAGCTGAACATAACGGCGGCTGAATTAGTGGCAGAGATTGAGTAAATCTCAAATTTGATAAGAAACAAAAACACCTGCCGGAATGAAACTCGGCAGGTGTTTTTTTTCGATCTCTTTTTAACTACGGCAAGATAAACGTAGCAATCAGAGGATCATGGTCTGATTTGCCCCAATAGCTGTCATCCGCGGAAAAGGGCAGAGGGAAATCTGCATTGCTGTGCAGAACTTCTACCCGGATGAGCAGATCTTTCAGAGCTTCATTGATCAGAATATGATCAAGAACCTGAGAGATGCCCTGGTACACATAGGTGTACCTTTCTTCCGGTTGCAGCGTATCAAAAACACTGCTGAGATCCCCTTCCTGCAGGGTTTCCAGCGGGAGCGATTTGTAATAGGAGTTTAAGTCACCGATGACTGCCAGATAAGCATCCGGGTCAGCGTTCAGGATTTCTCTTGCGATTTGTAGGTTCCACTCAGCCTGGGCGTTCCTTCTAGGCTCGGTTGCCAATTCTCCCCCGCTCATACTGGTAAAGTGATTGTTTAAGATATAAAGGGGGGTAGTATCTTCTCCCCCTGTCTGAATTTTAACCAACAACGGAGGGCGGCTGGTGATGTTTCCCGGGGAGGGGTATTGAACCTGGTCAAGGATTATTGCCTGATCGCCCCGCACCAGGTAGCCTACATCGATTCCTCGGCTGTCGGTGCCTTCTATTAAAACAGGAAGGTATTGATACTCTACCAGCAGGGAGTGAGCGGCGATGTCTTCCAGGATTTCCAGGCTTTCCACTTCCTGAAAACCAATAATTGTCGGCAGACCCGCCGCTAGAATGGTATGGGAAACTTTTGTGATATCCCGTTTATATTCACTGACGCTGGGCAGCGGCGGGCTGCTGGGATGCGGAACGACAAAATCAAACAGGTTTTCCACATTCCAGGTCATGATGCTGAAATAACCCTCATCTAATGGCTCGAGATTGGTGACTGTTGATGGCTTTGTGGTGACTGAAAAATCTGCAGTGGGTTCAATTTTATAGTTTCCATAGGTGTAAGCAAGGGGTCCGATTAGTTGTGAGACAGTATCCCCCACGGTCACCGCATCCGGGATGGAATCCTGGCTCTCGTGGATGGTTGAACTGCCATCATCGACATAAATCAGCATGCCATGGTCGCTGCCCTGCCAGGCTCGGGAGAGGCCATGTTTTGAAAGTACTACAGCAAACTCTCCATATCGAGTCGTTGGTCCTACAGCTGCTGATGTTCCAGGAACAGATACCAGGGTTCCTTCCAGCGCTTCATAGTATAGAGCACTTTCAAGGTTATCCGCCGGGGGATCCAGCACAATAGGATCAGGGAGAATTTTCTTGCCCTGGATTGTCACATCAGCCGGAGAATTGATTTCCAGCTGGGTCTGCTGAAACGCTTCCCTGACCCTTCCTGTGACAGAGATGAAGTCTCCCTCTACCACCTGGGGCATTATCAGTCCGGTATTGACGAATATTCCCGCGGAAGTTAATGGATTATCATCCGTTTCAATTTCCTGGATCCAGAACCCCTCTAACTCCGGGAAAACTCCGGTGACCACACCCTCCGTCTGCAGCTTGGAAAGGACATAGGGAGACCGGGATTCCGTTCCCTGGATAGCCCAGATAGGCACTGTATTACCAATAAAAGTATAGGTTGGTAATCCGGCAGAAGGTTCCGACCAATATTCGGACCAGACAGCATAATCAGAAAACTCCACAAACTCGGGAAACCCTGCTACTTTTGCTTCAAATTGCACGGAACAACTTTCCCCGCCTCCCGCCAGTTCTGGCACTGTCCAGGTGATGGCATTATCAATGATTTCCCCACCATTATGAACGGTCAGAACCTCGATCCCCGGATCAAGGGCAGCGGATATTTCCAGGTCCCTCCCTGTTTCGAGGGCGTGATTTGTAACCGTATAGGTAACAGTGAACCTTTCGTCCTGCCCGGCAGTAGTAGGGGGGTGAGCCTGAATATACAGTCCGGGAGGGAAGACCCGGGCGAGGTCGCTCTGTAAGCGGGGATACAGGCGGAGATTGCCATCAAAGAGTTCCATGATGCCTGTAACCCGATAGTAGTGGTCCGCTTCAATATCCTCGATACTGATACCGGTCCCTTTATCAAGGTAAAGGTTAATCAACTGTCCTTCTTCATCAAACAGGTCAATTTCAAAACTATAGGAAAATTCTTCAATCCGGGCAACCCGGCCTTCAACTTCCACCAGCCTTCCGGGAATGGTTGCCGTGTTGATGTAGATATCTTCGATATCTATCGGCTCCGCAGGCCATTTTGATCCCTCACTAGCTCCTGATATTATTTCCACATAGTCTTCTGAGGCTGGTATCAATTCAATGGAGTCCCTGTAAAGTTCAACTTTGCCCCTGACACGGACTTTGGCGCCAATCGGCACTACCAGCGAAGCACCCGCTCCGGATACATAAACCTGGATGCCGCCAGTCTCGTCTTCAATATAAAATTTTGCTCCGCTTCCTGCATAAAATCCACCGACATACATGGTGCTGATTCCCTCAACCACTACCTCTTTATCAATTAATTCCCGGGCAGTGGCGATCGGAATTGCACCGCCGCCGATCTCTGCATAAATTGGGCCATTAAAAGCAGGCAGAGGCCAATTTTCAGCCTCTAGATAGGAGTTGGGCAGGGAGATATCCGAAAAAGTAAAAGCTGCTTGAAGGGGAATCGAAATCACAAAGGTGTCTCCCTCTTGCAGATCGGGAATCTGCCATTCGATCCGGTTTTCCTGTTTGGTAAATGAAGAGATTCCCTCCTGCATGGTAATATGCTCCGGCAGAGATATGGTTACCAGGATGTTCTTAATCTCAATTCCGGTATTATTGTAGATTGTGAGTTCTGCTGAAAACTCGCTCCCCGGTTTGATCAGCTGGGGGAAATCTACTGAGTACTGCAGCTCTCCAGCCTGCTCATGGAGCACCAGGCTGCCGGTGTTTTGAGGATCAGGGGAGGGGTTCAAAGAGAAATCAATTTGATTATCATCTGTATCTTCCGGGTTAATTGAGTCCTGCCCTGGATTTCGCTGAAGGGAAACTTCCGGATTCATCTTAACTGCAGGATGATTTTCGGTCATCTGCGCCGGTCCCGTGCCCCAGGTGAGTTGATCCTCGATCTTTTCCCCAACCCTGAGGGATAAACCTCCCCGAGTTGGCACCAGAGGTTGATTGATAAGAGCATCTGCCTCCAACCCGAATTGCTGACCTTCTTGAATCAATAAAAAATGGCCCAGGGGCGGAATCAAGGTGGTTTCATTCCACCGGTACAAGGGGATTTCTGCTCCACTGTCGTTTAGTTGATACCAGAGTGAATAGCCCTTAAGATCGGCGATTTCTGTTCCGGCATTGTAGAGTTCGATAAAATCAGCCTGGTTATTACCTTCAACTCCAGTCAAAACCTCGCTGATCAAGATCTGTACAGGTACCGGTTCCAGATTGACAGGTGATGAGGTAGCGGGTTCTTCTTGAGAGCTGCAGCCGCTAATGATGAGAACTATCAG
>CBDVDO010000217.1:0-3558 GCA_965372765.1 uncultured Anaerolineales bacterium | reverse complement strand
GCAAAAAGCATCCTGGGTGTTCTCACCCTTGGTGCTCATAAAGGTGCGGAAATTATCATCAAAGCTGAGGGCGAAGACTCCGAAGAGGCGCTGAAAGCTTTGGAACAGCTGGTGTTGGATAACTTTGGTGAGGACGAATGAAATCTATTTCAGGCATTCCTGCTTCCTATGGCATTGCAATCGGCCAGGCTTTCGTATTTGACCGCGCTGAGATTGTTGTTGAGACATATTCGATAAAAGATCCTGCTGCTGAGTGGAAACGGTTTGAAGAAGCCCGGGAAAAAACCCACCATCAACTGGATGAAGCCTATCAGAAAACAAAAGACGATTGTGGTGAAGAAGCAGCTGAAATATTTAATGCCCAGAAATTAATGCTTGAGGATCCTGAATTACTCAAAGCAGTAAAAAAACGGATTGAAAAAGATCTTACCAATATTGAATCGGCTTTATATGATACAGCTGAAAACTATGCCCAACAGCTGGAAGCCATCGACGACGAATATCTGAGCGCACGAGCCCTGGATGTCCGTGATGTATCATCTTGTTGTCTGAGAAATCTACTGGGCATGACCGATTCACCTGCTGCCGCATTAAAGATCCCCTCGATCATCGTGGCCAATGATCTTACTCCCTCTGATACAGTCATGCTAAACAAGGACTTTGTTTTGGGGTTTTGCACCGCCGAAGGTGGATCAACTTCCCATACAGCAATTTTGGCCAGAGGGCTTGGTATTCCTGCGGTTGTGGGAGCAGGGTCCGATATTGAAGATATTCAGAATGGTGAAGAGTTGGTTTTAGACGGTGACGCGGGATTAATAGTTATCAATCCCGATCAGGGCGCGCTGGAAGATTTTAGCAGCAGACAGGAGAAATTTTATAAGCTCCAGGCTGAGGCAGAGGCAGTCACCCATCAACCCGCCGTGACAACTGATGGCCATCAGGTGGAAATTGTTGCCAATATTGGAAATGTAGAAGGCGTACAAACTGCTCTCGATGCTGGAGCTGAAGGCGTGGGATTGTTGCGGTCTGAATTCTTGTATCTGGAAAGATCCAGTTTGCCGTCAGAAGAAGAACAATACCAGAGTTACAAAACGATCGCTGATGCATTTGGAGATAAACCGGTGATCCTGCGTTCGCTGGATGTGGGGGGAGACAAGGATATTCCATATATCGATATGCCAGCGGAAGCTAACCCCTTCCTGGGAGTCAGAGCAATCCGGCTTTGTTTATCCCGTCCCGAGTTGTTTAAACCTCAATTAAGGGCGGCCTTGAGAGCGGGATATGGGAATAATCTAAAATTGATGTTCCCCATGATTGCTACCGTAGATGATGTTATCAAGACCCGGGAAGTGCTGGAAGAGTGCCGGAATGAGTTGAAAAAAGAAGGCTTTGATGTTGCTGATGAGATGGATATCGGCATTATGATCGAGATTCCTTCCGCCGCGATTATGGCTGATCAATTATCTGAAGTTGTGGATTTTTTTTCTATTGGAACCAACGACCTCAGCCAGTACACCTTAGCAGCGGACCGAACCAATTCCCAGGTTGCTCCGATTGCGTCTGGCTTCCAGCCCGCTGTCTTCCGCTTGATCAAAGGGGTAATTGACGCAGCGCATTCAAATGGTAAATGGGTTGGATTGTGTGGAGAGATGGCTGGTGAGTTATTGGCCATTCCTATTCTACTGGGGTTAGGGCTGGATGAGTTCAGCATGAATCCTCCTGCCATTCCTTTTGCAAAACAGTTAATTCGCTCGATATCTTTTGAGCATTCTCAACAGGTTGCTCAAACAGCGCTAAACTTAAGAAGCGACACTGAAATTCGGGAATATATCCAGAAAGTGGTCCCGGAAGTAAATTTAGGATAAGAAGCTCATGCGAACATTTCCCGAATGCTACGGCTGCCTCCTGCGGCAAGCTGTGTCTGCCATGAATCTCGGCGGAGTAGACCAGAGGACCCAACTCGATACCATAAAAGCAGTACTGCATACTCTTGAGAAAGGGGACGATTCGCTTTCTCCATCTGACCTTGCCGGTCAAACGAATCGGGTAATAAGAGAGAAAGTTGGGATAGATGATCTTTACCAAGAGATTAAACGAAAAAGCTACCTCATGGCCGAGGAATACCTGGAGGATTTGATAAGCCTCTCAAACGAGGGCAGCGACAAACTCGAGCAAGGGCTAAAGATAAGTGCGGCAGGCAATATTATTGATGTTATTCACGTAGATGATTATGATCTCTGGGAAGAAGTAATAACTACTGTAAACCAGGATCTGCTGGGAGGGGGAGTAGAAACCTTCCGGCAAGGAATCGCCGAAGCGCCCTATTTGTTGTATCTGGCAGACAACGTGGGAGAGACTATATTTGACCGGGTATTTATTGACACTCTGGACATTCCTGTGATCTATGCAGTCAAAGGTGGACCAATTCTAAATGACGCCACTATGGAAGATGCCCTGGAAGCTGGAATTGATCAGGTAGCAGAAATTGTAGAGACAGGATCCCGATCACCGGGAACTATCCTTAATCAATGTTCGGAGGAATTCCAGCAGCTGTTCGAAAAATCAAACTTGGTCCTATCCAAAGGACAGTCAAATTATGAAACGCTGGACGACAAGGGTGACAAAATATTTTTCCTGTTTCGGGTAAAGTGCCCTATCCTGAGCAGGGAGATTAATACACCTCTTGGCATGCTGGTACTGAAGCAGGGAGCCTCTCTGAATTAATCGGTTCAGAACCTATTCCTCACACTATCCCCCCCCAACTAGATATCAAACACCTCCCCTCTTTCTGGATACTCAACATCTTGAATGCCTGCTTCATGTAATTTCTCCATCAACGGTTCTGCGCCGCGGGGTTCGCCGTGAACCAGGAACACTTTTTTAAGGGTTTCCCGGGTTGCCTGAGCGTATTCCAGCAGCAGCTGCTGGCCAGCATGAGCGGAAAAGCCGTTAATGGTGACAACTTCTGCCCGGCGGTTATAGGTTTTCCCGAATATTTTAATTTCCTTTTTCTGTTCAGCCAGCCGCCTGCCCAGTGTGTGGGGAGCCTGCCAGGACACAATCAAAATTGTGTTGCGAGAGTCCTCAATATGGTTCTTCAGATGATGGAGAATGCGACCTGTTTCTGCCATGCCCGAGGCAGAGATCACGACAAATGGAGGTTCTGTAAAATTAATTGCTTTGGATTCTTCCACAGAAAGAGTGTATTTTAATCCCTCAAAATCCAATGCGGCGTGGTGTTTATCCCCGGAGATAAAGTCCCGGGTTTCCTCATCAAAACATTCCGGGTGTTCCCTGAAAACCTGCGAGGCACGAATAGCCAGTGGACTATCTACAAAGACCGGGATTGACGGGATATCCCCATCCTCAACCATTTTATGCAAGCAATACACCAGCTCCTGGGTGCGGCCAACAGCAAAGGAGGGAATGATTATCTTGCCTTTACGGGCAATAGTTCGTTGAACCACCTCGCGAAATTCAAGAAAAGCCTCATCCGGATCGCGTTTTTTCTCATCACCATAGGTAGATTCCATGATCAGGTAATCCGCCTTGTCGGGA
>CBDVDO010000216.1:0-3567 GCA_965372765.1 uncultured Anaerolineales bacterium | reverse complement strand
CTGTTTCACCAGACTTGTAATCCAAATCAATTTCAAAACTGGATCCATCAACAATAACAGTAATGGGCCGCTGGCGAAGGTCCCCTACCTCCACCAGGTATTTTTTTCCCTCCACTGAAACCCAAATTTTCTGAGCTAAATCACCCATGCTCACTCCTTAAAATGAATCCGGTCCAATTTTTTATGCCACCAGTTCCCTGGAGGGCTTTCAAGCACTTCCCCCAATCCCCCGGACTGGTCCTTATCTTTGGCAAGGGACAGGGCAACAGCTGCCGCCGCAGCGGCAATTTTCTGCTTCCGCCCCCGGTCAGACCCGTCCCCTCCTGGAATCTCTGGTATTTCGGTCTCGTCTTTCCGACCGGCCTGCCCGGCAGGGAATATGGTCTTTAACAGCACAATGAGCAGGATTAATATCCCCAGGGATGAAAAGGTGATTACAATTCCGATCCCGCTGAGTATTAAACCCTGTCCTATTTCGTTCAACCAAACCTCCTCGATACTTTATAGCGGCATATTGCCATGTTTCTTCGGCCTTGTTTGTCCCTGTTTGTTTTTCAGCAGCTCTAACGAGGCGATCAAACGTGGACGGGTTTCAGAAGGGATAATTATTTCATCCACATGACCGCTGGCAGCTGCCTGGTAGGGCTTGGAGAATTTATCCTGATACTCCCTGATGAATTCTTCCCTGGCCACTTCCTGGTCCTCCGCTCCCTTTAGCTGTTTGGAATATAAAATATCAACTGCCCCATCCGCTCCCATAACCGCGATTTCCGCTGTAGGCCAAGCAAACACCAGGTCAGTACGGATATATTTGCTGCTCATGACAATATAAGCGCCCCCGTAGGCTTTACGGACAATTACAGCAATTTTGGGTACCGTGGCTTCAGAATAAGCGTAAACGATTTTTGCTCCGTGGCGGATGATACCGCCATGTTCCTGCTGTACCCCGGGGAGAAAACCAGGGGTATCAATAAATGTGATCAGGGGAAAATTATAGGCATCGCAAAAACGGATAAAGCGGGCAATCTTATCCGACGAGTTGATGTCCAGCACACCAGCCAGCGAGTTGGGTTGATTGGCAACTACACCCACAGCCTGGCCATGAAGCCTGGCAAATCCTACCAGCGCATTGGGTGCAAAATCCAGGTGGACCGGTAAAAAACTGCCCTGGTCAAATATCTTTTCGACCACCTGCCGCATATCGTAGGCTTCTTCAGGATCGGCTGGCACCAGGGAATCAAGAGTCTGATCCTGGCGATATGGGTCATCCTCCGGCTTCAGCGCTGGAGGAGGTTCAGCATTATTACTTGGCAGGTAGCTGAGAAGTTTACGCGTGATCTCCAAGGCTTCCGCCTCTGAATCGACGGCAAAGTGCGCCACGCCGCTTTTGGTACTGTGGACTGTCGCGCCGCCCAGGGACTCCAGGTCTACATCCTCATGAGTAACTGATTTAATTACTTTGGGTCCAGTGATAAACATGTGGCTGGTCGCCCGGGTCATGATCACAAAATCAGTTAAACCTGGCGAGTATACAGAACCTCCCGCGCAAGGTCCAAGCATAACGCTGATTTGGGGAATCACTCCACTGGCCTGGGTATTTCGCCAGAATAACTCCGAATAAGCTGCCAAGCTGTATACCCCCTCCTGGATGCGGGCACCTACAGAATCCATCAGCCCTACGACTGGGACACCGGAGTCCAGGGCAAGATCAAAAATTTTTGCTACCTTCTGCCCCTGTATCTCTGAAAAAGATCCGCCCATAACGGTAAAGTCCTGGGAAAAAACAGCTACCATTCTTCCATTCACTTTTCCAAAACCCACCACAACGCTATCACCGGGAATCTTTTTCTCATCCAGGCTAAAATCTGACTGCCGGTGAGTCATCAAGGCATCAATTTCCCGGAAGCTCCCCTGATCGAAAAAGGCTTCAACTCTCTCCCTGGCGGTCAATTTACCTTTATTGTGCTGGTTCTTAATCTTCTCCTGACCACCCCCTAACTCAGCATTTTTCCTGGTCTTTTTTAATTCAGAGATAAGTTCTTTCTTTGCTTGTTTTTTTCCCTTTGAAGTCATGCCGGGCTGCCTCCAACTTCTAATTCATCCAGGATCTATATCCTTCTACTTTCCCTGATTAATTTTATCCTCCAGCGCCAGATAAATCTTGTCCGCTGAAAGTGGCAAATCCGAGAATCGGATTCCCACAGCATCATAGAGAGCGTTGGCAATTGCCGGCGCTGTCTGGACCATCACATGCTCCCCAACACCTCGCGCTCCCCAGGGACCATCATCGATTGGTGTTTCAACATAGTCACCGTGTATCTTGCGTGGTATATCCGCTATCGTCGCGATCCGGTAATCGACAAAACTGGGGTTCAAGACCTCGCCGTTCTCATTGAACTTTAGCTCTTCAAAAGCGGAACTCATCCCATGAACCGCACCGCCTTCAATTTGGGTCATAATCAAATCGGGGTTAATGGCGCGTCCCACGTCATATACACTGGCAATGTTGAGCACTTCCAACTGACCTGTCTCCAGATCTACTTCCAGGTCAACTGCCTGGGCTCCCACGGTGTAATGAACCACTGCCCGGGTGCCCTGCCCGGTTTCCGGATCCAGGTTTGTGACATAAGTGGGCATAAAATGACCCCTACCGACAACCGGTCCTCCCTTCCAGCCCTCAAAATCCTCATTTGGCAGACCATAGATAACCATTTTATCCAGGGGTTGTTCACGTTCTGATTTATAGGAGACCACCACCCCGTCTTTGATTGTGAGATCGTCTATTTCTTCATCCCAATGATCTGCTACGGTCTCCAGGATTTGAGTCCTGGCATCCTCTGCCGCAGCCTTAACTGCATTTCCCATCGACCAGGTCAGCCGGCTGGCAACCGTCTGCCATTCATAAGGGCTGTACTTGGTATCCAGTGGGTAGGAGACTGTCACCGATTCGTACGGTACCCCCAGCATCTCGGCGGCAATTTGCGCGGCAACAGTAAATGCGCCCTGGCCCAACTCCTGACCACCTACTTCTACATTTACTGTCGCATCCTCGTTAAATCTCACCACTGCAGCACTGCCGGGATTGGGCGGCATAGCAGGTGCTTTCCACATGATCGCAATCCCTTTTCCACGTTTTTTATTCGGCGCTGTGGGTTTTTCTTCTTTCTCCCATTCAATTGCCTTGGAAACCTTTTCAATACATGCCTCCAGATCAATGGGTGTCATCTTCATTCCGGAGACGATTTCGTCATCCGTTCGCACACAGTTCTTTAATCGGAATTCTGCCGGGTCCATGCCGATCTTCTCTGCCAGCTGATCCATGATCTGTTCCAAACCCCAGTGGATTTCCGGCATGCCAAATCCGCGCATGGCGCTTCCAACAGGGTGGTTAGTATATACACAAAGGGAGTCAGCTTTGACGTTGGGCACATCATAGGGACCAGTGCAGGAATAACCAGCCGCACGGGCAATATTTACTCCATAGTCATTGTAGGCTCCGCCGCCAAAATAATAAGTAAGTTCCATTCCCAGCAGAGTTCCATCCTTGGCGCAGCCCACCTTGATCTC
>CBDVDO010000215.1:0-3569 GCA_965372765.1 uncultured Anaerolineales bacterium | reverse complement strand
GAAAGGCTAAGCGAAGCAACTACTAACTTTCCTGTATTCCATCCTGCTGTACAGCACTTGTGAGTATGAAAACTAGACTTCAAAAAATCCTCGCTCATGCCGGATATGGATCCCGCCGAAGCTGCGAAACTCTGATCAGCGACCAGCGGGTAAAAGTAAACGGTTTAACAGCATCCCTGGGTATGAAAGCTGATCCAAATGAGGATGAGATTTCAGTAGATGGGAAACCTATCTCTTCCCCGGAACAGCAGCGCTATATCATTCTTCACAAACCGAAAGGGGTCCTCTCAACTGTCATCTCTCCGGACACCCGCCCTACGGTCAGATCATTAATCAACCTGCCGGGGCGATTATATCCCGTCGGTCGCCTGGATTTCACCAGCGAAGGCTTGGTTTTGATGACAAACGATGGGGAGCTAACCAATTTTCTCACCCACCCTCGTTATGAACATGAGAAGGAATACCGGGTTCTTGTCACCAGGAAACCTTCAAAAGAGCAGCTCAATGCCTGGAAAAAAGGTGTAAAACTGGATGACAACACCCGGACGTTGCCTGCCGAAGTATGGGTTGAAAAACATGATAGCGACGGAACCTGGCTTGGCGTTATACTTAAGGAAGGAAAAAACCGCCAGATCCACCGTATGGGAGACGCTTCTGGTCTACCCGTAAAACGGTTAATCCGGGTCAGAATTGCCAGTTTAAATCTGGGTGAACTAAAACCGGGTGAATGGCGGAACCTGACCAAAAAAGAGATCACTGATTTGAAAGGTACCTAAACGAAAAGGGACAAATATGGAAAACAGTGCCAATCAAAATAAAGAATCCTGGCTGGATACGGTTGCCTTATCCAATGTAAAAATCTCCTGGGAGATCATCATCTTTGGCATCATCCTGCTGCTTGCTGTCGTCTCCCGGTTTTACGATCTGGGTGCACGGGTAATCAGTCATGATGAAACTTCGCATGTGTATTACGCCTGGAGGCTATTTAGAGGAATGGGCTATAGCCATGATCCCATTACCCATGGTCCTTTCCAGTTCCATTTTCTTGCCTTGATTTATTTTCTCCTGGGAGATAGCGATTATACAACCCGGGTCCCGGCTGCGATCACAGGTGTGGTAACTATCCTGTTCCTTTGGAAATACCGCCGGTATCTTGGCGGCTGGGGAACCCTCGCAGCATCCCTGATGTTTTTGATCTCTCCTTTCATGCTCTATTACAGCCGTTATGTCCGGAATGAATCTTTCGCTGCTCTTTTTGGTGTAGTGACACTATGGGCTATACTGCGCTACCTGGAAACCAGTTCCCCACGGTTTTTATACTGGTTAACAGCAGCTACTGTACTGCATTTCACTACCAAGGAAACCGCCTTTATTTACACAGCCCAGGCTATGATCTTCCTTGGGCTGGTCTTTATATCTGATTTAACAAAACGGGAGTGGGAAAAACCTGCATTTCGAAAACCTTTCCAGATCGGTTTAATCCTGGCGGGATTTTTCCTCAGCATCAGTTTTATTGTTCAACGGATAACGCCTGAATTTCCACTACCGGATCAACAACCTGCAGGCATGGATCCAATGATGGCCATTCCCCTGGGATTGGTCGGGATCTTCTTATTGGGGGCTCTTTACTGCTCTATTCGAGGATTTGCCTGGAAAGAACTTAAGCAGCTGCCTTCCTTCAGTGCCTTGCTGGTATTAGGAACGCTGGTTCTTCCTCAGCTGGCACCATTTCCAGCCAATATTCTGGGAATGAACTCTCTTGATTATTCCACTTCGGGGATGTTAAAAACCGGTGGAATTATCCTGATATTTACGGTTGTATCTGTCACAATAGGATTGTTATGGAATCGCAAAGAATGGCTGATCAATGCGGCCATATTTTATATTCCCTTTACTATCTTTTACACAACGGTTTTTACCAATGGAACGGGTTTTTTCACCGGGCTGGTGGGATCCCTGGGATATTGGCTGAATCAGCAGGCAGTTGAACGCGGAAGCCAGCCCTGGTATTACTATTGGCTGATCCAGATTCCAATCTATGAATATCTGCCTGCCCTGGGCGGATTGGCAACGGTTATTGGTGTAGGGATAAAACGATTATTCCATCCTCCCCCTGTTCCTGACACTGAGGTAAAGAACACTGAAGAAATCGATCAAAAGGCTCCCGTTTTCGCTTTATTGGCTTTCTGGTCCTTTACCAGTTTGATCGCCTATCCCCTTGCGGGAGAGAAAATGCCCTGGCTGACAGTCCATATCGCCTTCCCGCTGATTCTGCTCTCGGCCTGGGGATTCCAGAAATTAATGACCCGCTTTGATCGGAAATCCTTCTCGGAAAACAAAGGTTGGGTTGTCATCACCCTCATACTGGTCTTCCTGACTGGATTTGCCGGGGTACTCGGATCTCTGCTTTCTTCCAATCCTCCCTTTCAGGGGCAGGAGATGTTCCAGTTGAGAGCTTCTGGAAACTTCATAACCTCCTTCCTGATCACCGTGATCAGCGGATACTTGCTCTGGTCCCTGGTTAAATCCTGGAAACCAAACCAGGTCTGGATCTCAATTACCTTATCCCTGAGCCTTGTCCTGGTCTTGCTGACCACCCATACTGCTTTCCAGGCTGCCTTTATCAACTATGATGATCCCACAGAGTACCTGGTTTACGCGCACGGGGGGCGGGGCATTAAGGAAGCGCTGGCTCAGATCGAAGAACTCTCCTACCGGACCAGTGATGGGCTAGCGATGGAAGTCGCCTTCGACAACGAAACCACCTATCCTTACTGGTGGTACCTCAGGAATTATGATAATCAGCGCTACTACGCAGAAAACCCCACCCGGGATTTACGAAGTGCGCCGGTAATCCTGGTGGGCAATAGCAACTACGCTAAACTGGAACCGGTGGTAGGCAATGCTTACTATGAATTTACTTATAACCGGATCGTCTGGCCCAATCAGGACTATTACAACTTAACCTGGGAACGAATAGGCAATGCGCTGACAGACCCAGCTCTCCGGGAAGGAATCTTCCGCATCTGGCTTCTGCGAGATTACCAGAAATATGCTGAGGCAACCAACAAAACAATTACTTTAGCCAACTGGAGTCCGGCAGATCAAATGAAGCTTTATGTTCGAAAGGATATCGCCGCTCGAGTCTGGAATTATGGTTCTCCTGACATGGAATTCGTGAATATCATGGCAGACCCTTATGAAGGAAAAGAACTTACTCTAGCTGCAGATATAAACCTCGATCAACTGGACCTGCTCTCTCCCCGCAATGTGGAAGTGTCCCCTGATGGGACTCTTTTTGTACTCGATACAGGTAACCACCGGGTTCTTCATCTTTCACAAGAAGGAGAAATCCTCAATTCCTGGGGAGAATACGGCACTTCAGAATCAGGTGCCGGGGTTGCGGGAACATTTAATGAACCCTGGGGAATTTCTATCAGCTCCGATGGTTTTATCTTTATTGCTGATACCTGGAACCACCGCATCCAAAAATTCACTATGGAGGGAGAGTTTGTTACCAGTTGGGGAAAATTCGGGCAGCGAGAAACCCCGGACTCATTCTGGGGTCC
>CBDVDO010000214.1:0-3577 GCA_965372765.1 uncultured Anaerolineales bacterium | reverse complement strand
ATTATCGCTGTGTTTATTGGCGTCGTAGGTATTATCGCAAAATTTGTAGCAATTCCCTTCCTATCTGTCTATGCTTTCTGGCTGGTAGTGGTCGCGTTTGTTCTGCTTGCGCTGGCAACCTACCTGAAAGGTCTCTAAATAAAAAAAGACTCCCGGAGTTTTAAAAACTCCGGGAGTCAATGACCAAAAACATAAACCGCATCCGGGGTCAGCCCCATCGGATGCGGTTTTGTTTATTTATTTCTCCTTCATTCAAAAGTTACTTCTGGATACCCCAGGTCTCTGAACAAACGGTACAGGAAATTGATCGCGTTTTGCTCAGCCATATCCAGAATGCCATCTTCAATGGCGCTCCTTTCAATCTCCCGTTCAGCAACCCGCCGTGCTTCTGTTTCCAGATCAACTTCACCATGGGTGAAAAGGCCTGTATCCCTTTCATACACATAAGACTGCTCATTATCAATCGCGGTAATGAAAATCTCTGCGTCTGGCAGTGTCACATAAAGCACTCCATTCTTGACCTCCAAATCCTCAAGATTCAGCTTATTAAGATCAATCCCGGCTATTACCTCACCATGGGCGACAAAGATCAATCGGTCTCCTATCAGCCAGTCAAATACACCCTGGTGGGTTTCCGCGGTAATGATCTTTTCCAGGCTAAATTTGATTGTTTCCAGGCGGGCAAGGCTCTGGATTTCATGGACGATTGTTACCGGATCAGGAAGAATTGTTGGCGTTGGATTAAGTACTACAGCAATCTGAGTGGAAAGGTTGTTTGTCATCTCCCTAATTGGAAGAAGCTGGCTAGAGATCGAGTTTTGGACTGAGTTAACCAGAATCACGCCAGCTACAACCAGAATCAGGATGACCAGAATCTGAAAGACCCACTGCCATTTTTTCATTTTTTCTCCTATCTTCCCAAATTATCCAGGGACAAATTTTTCGATTTCTGAGGCCTTTTTATTAACCCGTTAATAAAAGGTTAGTTATTCATTTAGTTTTTCCTGCCAGAGTTCAAGGATCATGATAGCGTTCTCAGCTTCCTTCACATTGATGTAAAGATGATCATGAAAGTAGCCAGATACCACATTAACACTGATGCCTTGAGCTGCCAGAATTTCCGTTATCCTGGATAAGAATCCCACTGCCTCAAGACTGGAATGGACCATGAGGGATATGCGCCTGAAAACTGAATTATAGATCAGGTTATCCAAATCCGCCTGGGCCTTATCTATAATCAGAGAAACACCTTCCTGCTCCCGATAATACCCCTGGCAGGACATCAGGTATTTCTCAGCTTCATCTGCTGGCAGGGAACAAAACACCATCTGCTCATCATCAAGAACTGGCTGCATCTGTTTTAGTAGAGACTGCAAATCTGTTTCACCCTCCTTGTGTCCCATCTACTTCTCCTTTCCAGTTCAGCTCTGGATCTATTACAGTAATACCAATCCCGTACAAATGAACAGCAACCTGGCAGAGAGCCAGGTAAAAACAATCTAAAAACTTGATCTTTTTATTATTAGGTAACATTCCTGATCAGCAAATTGATTGCCTCGGCTATCTCCACCACTTTTTGACAATCCACAATCCCGGGATGATCCTTCGGTGTATGGGTAATTTCCTGTTGATCAATATTCTCAATAAACCACAATGAGGAAACTGCAATTGCGGGAACTCCCTGCTGAATAAATATACTGTGATCTCCCTGAACCCATTGAGGACCTTCAGTAATGCCCTCAAACGCCTCAATTACATCCAACACCTGGCTTCTCATATCTTCAGGCAGGTCAAAGAGAGAAAAAGCTGATAATCCCTGGAAATACCCAGCACCATCGATATTAATATTCAATAATATCTCTTCGAACCGATCCTGATTCTGGTCCAAGTAAATCATCTGCCCTGGTGTATCATAATAATCCTCTCCATTAAACGCCACTAGCTCTATCATGGTTTGGCCGGAATAATCTTGCAGCAGTTCTGCCAGAAGCATTAGAACAATCACCCCTGTTGCGTTATCTATTGCTCCGGGTGTGCCTTTTTTTGCGTCAATGTGAGCGGTTATTACGATTCTTTTCCGGGCGTTTTTCCCTAATCTGCCAATTAAATTATATCCAATTCCTGGAACCCTCATACACCGGGAAACCAGCAATGCCTTTCTTCCCATCATCGAGATCAATTTCTGCCCTTCTCTGTCCGTAAGATAAACAGATGGGATTTCAAAATCTCCATCCTCAATCAAAGGGAACGGGTAGATCCCGCCGGCCAAAGCGGCATTTCGGCTGGTTGCGGAGAGGATAGCAGCGGGTCTCTTTTGTTCCAATAAAGCAATTATTCGCTGATGATGGTCCGGATTATAAAAGACAAAGTTTTTTGGCATGAGTTGTTCACGGGTAAGTTCTCCAAATAAGAGCAGGATCTTGTCAGAACAATCCAAATCTTCCAGTTCCTGAAGAGTACCTGCTGCTATCATTTCACCGTAATAATCACAACCAATGGAATAAGGGCTGGGAAAAACTTGATATTTTTGATTTTCCACAGTTAGAGTAGCTCCGTTCTGCTTCCAATCCACTGCATCAAATAACGTTATTTCCACCTCCCAACCAAAAGAGGTCACGATGTCCCTGAAAAACCTCGTAGCCTGCCGGTTTCCCTCACTTCCCACAGGTCGTTCTAGTATTTCCAGGCAGAGTTTATTCAGATACTTAATACAGTTATTGACCATCGGTTTCCCTTCCTGGTGAATGGCAGGAATTTTTGAGAATTTCATCATTTCAAGTATTTTTAGAAAAATATACGGTTCATGTGCTGGTCAATCCTATTATAGTCACTATTAAATTAAAATTAGCAAATTTTCAATTGCATGTGATTAACTCCTAAGCTTAATATTCAAAACAAACTGGTTATGGGAAAAAAAATGAGATCCTAGATATGACTTGACAAACCGGTTTTGATTTGTTATATTTACTTTGTATTACAAAGTTCTTTGCTTTTGGATTTCCAAGTTCCGAAACCAGGAGGTTCCTATGTCTACCCAAATTAGCCTGAAAGACTTAGAGAAGAATGTTTTCCAAAAATCCTTCCAAGACGGATTAATCGATATCCAGATTGGGTGTGTGCTATTGATGTTTGCCATCGCTCCCCAACTCAGCCCTTACTTAGGAGATTTCTGGTCTTCTATGATATTTCTGCCCTTCTGGGCTGTTATCTATCTTGGAGTACGGGAAATTAGAAAAAAAATTCTCCAACCCCGGGTTGGAGTTGTCGAATTTGGTAAATACCGGAAAACACGGCAAAAAAAGCTGAATCTTGTAATCCTGGTCTTTAATCTACTGATCCTGATTCTTGGCGTGCTGTCATTTTTCAACTTTGCGGATCTTCCCGGGTGGGTTCATCCCATTCGATTTTCGGCGATGATCCTGGTGGGCTTTAGTCTGGCAGGTTATATGCTAGAATTTCCCCGCCTTTATTTCTATGGAATTCTCATTGCACTGGCTCCGCTGTTTGGAGAATTCTTGTACGTTACCTATCTTGTTCCCCATCATGGGTTTCCAATCACTTTTGGATTTACCTCCCT
>CBDVDO010000213.1:0-3594 GCA_965372765.1 uncultured Anaerolineales bacterium | reverse complement strand
TATCTGAGAATCCTGAAACCAACAATCTGATTCTGCAGCATCTTCCTGAAGATGGCGATCTCTTCAAAACAGTCAAGGATGAATTCGACCTGGTTGTCCTTTCGGTGGGAATGGAGATCTCAGAGGATGTCAAGGTATTAGGGCGCCGGTTAGGAATTGATTTAGACGAATATGGATTTTGCCATACTGTCAAATTCAACCCCATTGAAACAAGTCTTCCCGGGATTTATGCTGTAGGTCCTTTCCGAGAACCCAAGGATATCCCCGAATCTGTGATCGAAGCCAGCGGAGCAGCAGGAGCCATCGGCACTTTTCTTACCGAAGCACGATTTACTCAAACAAGCACAATTGAATTTCCAACTGAGAGAGATATCCAGTGTGACCCTCCCCGGGTAGGTGTTTTTGTATGCCACTGCGGCTCTAACATCGGAGGATACCTTGATGTTCCCGAAGTCACTGAGTATGCCTCTACTTTGCCGCTCGTAGTCCATGCAGAAGCCAATCTCTACTCGTGCTCCCAGGACAGCATCAAACATATCACCAAAACAGTTAAAGAAGAAAATTTAAACCGGGTTGTTGTCGCAAGCTGTACTCCCCTGACACACCAACCCCTCTTTCGAAACAGCATCCGCGAAGCCGGATTAAATCCATATCTATTTGAAATGGCTAACATCCGCAATCAATGCTCCTGGGTCCATTCTACAGATAACCCACAGGCAACAAAAAAGGCAAAAGACCTTGTTCGAATGGCTGTCGCGAAAGTGATCAAACAGACTGCCCAGAGCACTATTGATGTCCCAGTTGAGAAAACAGGCCTTGTAGTTGGAGGTGGGGCTGCCGGGATGACCGCAGCCCTAACCTTGGCAGATAACGGCTTCCCTGTCCACCTGGTGGAAAAGGAATCCGAACTCGGAGGTCAACTCCGTAATATTCACACTAAATTAAACGGCAAAGATCCCCAATCAACCCTGAAAGAACTTCTCCAAAAAACTGGAAATCATGAAAACATAACAATCCATCTTAATTCTCAAATTATTGGAACAAGCGGATTTAAGGGAAATTTTTCCAGTCAGATCAGGGATGAAGAAGAACGTACTGAGAGTATTAATCATTGAGTTACAATCCTAGCTACGGGGGGAACATAGTATAAAGGTTCAGAATATGGATTTGGCAGTGATCCCAGGATAATCACTCAGCAAGCTTTTGAAGAACTCATAACAGACCAATCTGGTGAGCTCAACCCTGATTCAATTAAATCTGTGGTTATGATTCAATGCATCGGACCGGCTGAGGACTACTGCAGCAGAATTTGCTGTACAGTTGCTCTCAAAAACGCTTTGGCGATAAAAGAGAAACTTCCAGATACTCAAGTCAGCATTCTCTACAAGGACATCAGAGTATTCGGATTTAACGAAAAGTTATATACCGACGCCAGAAATTTAGGTGTACTGTTTTTCCGATATGATGATGATCACAAACCAGAAGTATGTATTGGGGAATCAAATAATCCCAAATCCACGCCTGGCACCAGTCCCTCATTATTAACAATATCTGTCTGGGATAAATCGCTGCAAAGGACAGTTAAACTCAACACGAATTTGCTTGTCTTATCTATGCCGGTTATCCCCCATCCTGACATGAAGGATTTGGCAAACAAATTTAAAGTATCCCTTGATAATAATGGTTTCTTCCTGGAAGCACACGTAAAACTACGCCCAGTTGATTTTTCAACAGAAGGCATCTACATGGCGGGACTGGCACATTTTCCCAAGCTGATTGATGAAAGTATAATCCAGGCTCAAGCTGCCGCCTCAAGAGCTTCTGTATTACTCAGTAAGGATTTTCTTAAAGCCGGTGGAGCTATTGCTGTCGTTGAACAACAAGACTGTACTGGTTGCCTAACTTGTGTCAGGGTATGCCCATTCGGTGTACCTGTGATTCAAGCTGACGTTCTAGGAGTGGGCAATTTGTTAGGAGCAGCCTATATTGAACCCGCAATATGTCAAGGCTGTGGTATTTGTGTCGCAGAATGTCCGGCAAAAGCTATTGACCTTATGCATTACACTGAAGACCAATTGAGATCAAAAGTCACTGCGCTTTTAAACCCTGAGATGATTTTACTAGAGGTAATTTAGTTAAACATGACAGATGTCCAGATTGCCGAATACTCAGCAATGGAGTATAAATCTCGTGAACAACAAAACTGATGATTTCCAGATAGTAACTTACTGCTGTACGCACTGTGCTTACGCAGCGGCTGACCTGGCAGGAGGTCTGAGAATGCAATACTCTCCTGCGATTAAAGTCGTTGAATTGCCCTGTACAGGAAGACTCGACATATTAACGGTACTTGAGTCTTTTGAGCAAGGCGCTGACGGTGTAATGGTAGCAGGTTGACTGCCCGGCGACTGCCATTACCTGGACGGTAATACACACGCAGAAAATAGAGTAAAATATCTCCAGTCATTATTGGAAATCATTGGCATCAATCCGGAGAGAGTTCAAATGTATAATGTGTCGGCTGCCATGGCGGCCGAGTTCATGGAAAACACAAAAACGATGGTAGATAAAATAAAATCTATCGGACATAACCCATTAAAATCTGACACCTGATCTCAGGATGATGGAACTTCCACTGTTGTTGATGGAACTACTTTATTAGAGGAGAATGGAATGATTACCGGCGAACAAAAACCCCTTGAGGAAATTCAAGCATTACTTGGAGATGCCAAAAAGGTACTTGTGTTGGGATGCGGTACTTGCGTCACTGTCTGCTTTGCAGGAGGATCCAGAGAGGCTCAAATCTTATCGGCTTCTTTGCGGATGTCTTCAAAATTAAATGGTCAACCTCAAGATGTTACAGATCTAACTGTTCAACGGCAGTGTGAATGGGAATATCTTGACGAGGTCGAAAAAGAAATCGCTGAGGCGGATATCGTGCTTTCCCTGGCCTGTGGTATTGGCGTTCAAGCTATTGCTGAGCATTTCCCTGATACCTGGGTAGTTCCCGGTCTTAACACAACATTTTTAGGCCTCCCCATGGAACAAGGTGTATGGGAAGAACGCTGCGCTGCCTGTGGAGACTGCATCCTGGGTTTGACCGGGGGTATCTGCCCCATCGCCCGCTGTTCAAAATCCCTGTTGAATGGACCTTGCGGGGGATCTGAAGACGGGCACTGCGAAATCGACCCGGAGGTTCCTTGCGCCTGGCAGCTAATATATGACCGGCTTACCAAAATGGGGAAAGTAGATACGCTGCTGGAATTACAACCGCCGAAGAACTGGCAAGTTTCCAGGGATGGCGGTCCCAGGAAAATCATCCGCGAAGACCTGAGATTAATCTCAGACGAAGCCTGAGTTGAGGAGAAATCATTGATGAGCGGTAAAAACAACGGTTATCTGGTAGGTTCAAATTTAGAAAAAGTGCTCAGGGAAGGTCATTTTGCTGTTACAGGAGAACTCGGACCCCCTCAGGGCGCAGACCCTGAAGTCATCCGGGAAAAAGCTGCCCTGCTTAAAGGATATGTAGACGCAGTTAACATCACCGATAATCAAACAGCAATTGTACGGATGTCCAGTATCGGTGCCGGCACA